>DATKCB010000221.1:0-3154 GCA_035513495.1 Planctomycetaceae bacterium
TGATGCCACGATACTCGTTTCTCTCGTCGCGTGAAACTTGCGATTCATGCACACCGAGTCGTTCGGCCAGTTCGCGTTGACTCATTCCGCGAGAGATGCGCAGTGCAGTCAGCAGCAACCCCAATCTGTCGAAGTTTCGAACCTCCTCGAACTCTCCTCGTTTGAGACGCTCGTAGCTTTGCACTTCTTCCTGGAGTTGAACGTGAAACGAACGAACCGGATCCATCGCCCGCTTGATCTCATTCTTTGACAAACCTAGCTCGCGAAGTTTGGCTTCCTGCTCCTTCTGTCGCGCCAATTCGTCGCTCAGCCGTCGTACACTCGTCTGATATTCCGTTTCGTTACGAATCATGACTATTTCCTATCTTCACAATGCCCTTTGGCCGACTGCCATCTCGGGTACGCCTGAAGGCGGAAGGGAATTCCAATTCGTGGCCATGCGCGTCGCAGGGTGGCCCGGCCAGTTCGTTCAGGACTGGCCGGGTTGCGATCGCAACAAGATGTCACACCATCCGCTCCAGAATTCGGTTCGATGCTCGCTTTCCCGACGAGCGTCCACATCGTATCGCCCCGCGCAACGGCCGTCCAAGCGCATTTCTCCTGTGCAGCTTGCAACTTTCGTCGATCCACTCCCGTTGTTGCGCAACAAACCCGCTATTGGTGAAGGAATGTCAAAACGAAAGCGGAAGAACGGGAATGTTCAATGTCAAAGTTTCAATGTTCAAAAATCTGATCCCCGATCCCTCGCGGCCACGCCGCGCAACATCGAATCATGAAACAAGCCAGAATCCAGAATATTTCCCGATCTACTTTATTTCCGTCCAAAACTCTCGGGTTTGGGCTGAACTTGACAACTTGACAAGTTGACATCTTCCAAAAAGCTCAAGTTCGAAACTTATTAGACTTACGACGAAAAAACGACCCGAGTTGTGAAACAGGCAACTCACTGTTCTTTGACAATTGATCGAGAGTTAGCGATGCCACGAACCGGCTCCGCGCAACACAGCGGGCCGTTCCCCTCCTCGTTCACTCACGACTTCGCCGTTCGCAGCCCGCGTTGCAGCAGGTTGCGGGTGATGGTCTGCACGCGGTGGTCGGGACCGTGGGGACGGCTCCAATGGGACCAGGGGAGGATGTGTCCGGGGGGCGAGGAAAGCCCCTGCGCCCAGTAGATCGTTGCTGCGTTGAACACGAAGTTTCTTTTGGGGCCCGGGAAAATCGTTGCGGTGTAATGTCCTTCGCGCGTACCGCCCGCCCAGACAGAACCTTCGGCCAGCACTTCCAGCCCGGGTCGCTGAAGGTCCGGTTCTCCGTGATGTTCCCACCCGACGAGTCCGGGAATGCTTTCGCCCTGCTGCATGCCGGTTTCCGCGAAGATCCAGTGTTCCGGCTTGGTGCAGGTCCAGTCTCCTCCTCCGTTGAACGGCACGACGCTCCGCGCTCCGATGATATTTCGCTCGTCGGGGCCGCCATCGGTCAACGCGGCAAACAGTTTTGAGTACGATTCGATCTCGTCCTCTCGCAGCGGTCCGTAACATCCGGCCCGCGTGATGATTCGCCCGGGCACGCCCGCGGTACTCGGACTGAACGGCGAGACGATGAACACCGAATTTCCGCACAGCCAGAGCACATTCACGCCCGCTTCGATTGCAGCCTCCACGGCATGGTACTGCCGGAGATCCCAGTATTCGTCGTGTCCCACGCTCAGGAACGTGCGGCAGCGGGTGATAAAGCCGGGGTCGATCGAGTCCAGATTGGAGCCGTAGGTCACGTCGTAGCCGTGCTGTTCCAACCAATAACAGAGCGGAAACTCCCACAGCAGAAACTCCCCCGAGCCGACCGAGAGGGCCGCGTCGAAAATCTGCACGTACTTGCCGTAAGGACGATCGAAGCTGACCGCCACGTCGGGGGCGTGCGCGCCGTCGGGATGGGTGTAGAGCGACTCGTTCACCGGCCAGCGGTTGTACGCTTGCCAGGTGTTGTCGCTGCACTGAAACAGGATGTCCGCCGGGCGGTCGTCCCGCACGATGAAGATCACGTAGCTTTGCCAGTACGGCTCGGACTTCGATTCGGGTATCGTCGTCAGTTTTCCGAGATAGACACCGCTCGGCCAGTCGTCGGGAATCTTCAGTTCCAGACTCGGCTCCCAGCGACACTCGCGCAAACGTCCGGGTAAAGGACCCAGCGCGGGTACCGGTTGCGTGGATCCCTTAAGCGGACCGAGCGACGTCATCAGTCGCGCGCCGGCTCCTCCGTAGTAACCTATTCGATAGAGATCGATCTTGAAGTTTCGCGCGGGGTCGGTACTCACAAAGATGGTCAGAGTTTCGCCGCTGGAAATCGACTGATGCGAACAGTACCCCTCGATCAACGAAGTACGGTATGCGCCCTGGTTGATTCTTACCCGTGTGAGTTGCCAGTCTGTCGTCCCGGGCTTTTCGTTCTCGCGACGAATCGACGAGCGTTCGGCAGAGGGCGGCGCGGTCTGTCCGGTGACCGACGAGGACTGTATCGCCAGCGAGGAGGTGACGATCGACAGTGACGCGGCAGCGGTCCCTTTGAGGACATCGCGACGATTGAGTTCGGAGGTCTCTTTTTTTTCTGTCATCGAATTCGCTCACGCAATAATCTCATGAATCACATGCCCAAAATCTTGTTCGAGCCGTTTTTCACGGGGGATTTCCATCCGGTGCGATTCGAGGCCGAGTTGGTGGAGCAGCGTGGCGTGGATGTCGGTGACGTAGTGCGGCTGCTCGACGGCGTGGAAGCCGATTTCGTCGGTGGCTCCGTGGGCGATGCCACCTTTGATGCCGCCGCCGGCCATCCAGATGCTGAAGCCGAGCGGATGATGATCGCGGCCGTCCGCCCCCTGCGAACCGGGCGTGCGGCCGAATTCCGTCGCGAAGACGACGAGCGTCTCATCGAGCAGCCCGCGCTGTTTCAAATCGGTCAGCAAACCGGCGACGGGTTGATCGACCTGCTTCGCGAGTTTCGAGTGCTGGGCTTTCAACTGCGAATGCTGATCCCATGCACCGGCGGCCCCGTCGCCGTGCATGATCTGGATGAACCGGACACCCCCCTCGACGAATCGCCGCGCGGCCAGAAGCTGCTCGGCAAACGGTTTCGTCTCGGGCTGATCGAATCCGTAGAGCGA
>DATKCB010000222.1:0-3154 GCA_035513495.1 Planctomycetaceae bacterium
ACTCTTCGGAAAACGTTGCAGGTAGCTGCGCCAGTTGAGCAGACGCTTCGCGCTCGCCATGATTCCCGAGACGTCTTCGTTCAACTCGCCTCGAATCTGGAGCATTCGTCGTCGAATGTCGTCGGCGGATCGCGCTTGATGGTCCACGTTTCCTCCCCTCACTGAATCACGACTCATCCGTGGAACTTCCGTTCCAGGGAGTCGGGAATCATCTCGGACAATACGGAACTCACCCGTTGCTGAATTCGTTGCGAGAGCGATTGCTCCCGGCGACTGTTTCCCACATCCGCCATCAAGCCGCCCAGCAGAGTCCCCACCGCCAACCCGACACCGAACACAGCCAGTGTGGAACCGAGAGGGTTGTCCTCGATGGTCTGCTTCGCGGTGGAATGAATTCGCCCGCAGGTGCTTCGAATGTCGGAAAACCCGGAACTTTGTGAATGAGATGAAATTCGGTTCTGTGCTGGTGATCTCGTCATGAGAGAGCCTCCTTCGGTCGGGAACATAATCGCGGTCAACTTCGATTCATCGATCGATCGGCCTGCGACCGGTTTACTTGGATTTCAGAATCAGTCCCACGATCGCCCCGGCGACCAGGCCGGCGCCGAATGCGACCGCGACCGACTCGACTGGGTTTCGACGGACCATCCCTTCCGCCTGCGCGTACCCTTCCCGCATCGATTCCGAGACGTGATCGTACTGATCGTGAAAAACTTCTTTCGCACGCTCGGCGTATTGTTGGGCGGTTTCCCCGGCTTTTTGCGCGACGGTCGCACCGTCGGAAATCACTTCATCCAGAAAGTTGTTGATGTTCTGTTTGGACTCTCCGGTTTTCTCCTGAATGAGGCCCGTCAGTTGTTCGTAATTCCCTCGCGCCTGCTGCAGTTCGTCATCGGTCAATTCACCCCAATGTTCGAGCACGCGGCCTTTGACCTGATTCCATTTGCCTTCTAATTCGGTTCGAGAAATCATCGAAATCTCCTTTTCGTAATCTGTGGTGTTGAATCCATGTGACAAGATGCAGGTACTGCAAACACCAAGCCAACAATCGCGATCGGTAAACCGAACAGGGATTGTTGAAGCCCCTATCTCGTTTGCAATAAGCAGCTTGTGCCGGATTTCGATGCGCCGGATTTCGAGTCGCCAACAGCACAGACTCGAAGTTTCCTCTGGTGGAATGCCCTCCGCTCTGGGGCGAAACTGGTCGCCGATCGACCACACTGATGGTCGGAGTATCGTTGAGGTCGCGAGAGATGAAGCGCGTTCGAAGTAAACCCTTCGAATTGAGCATTCCGCGTCACAGACAACTTCGATGCTCTACTGAGTTCAGCATCGGCCCGTCAGGAAAAATCGCGGGGTGACGGCAGACAGAATCTCCGCCGAGTCAGACCAGGGGTCATGGTTTCCAACCCCTGTCGGCGAATTGCAAAGAACCGGCCCTGCTGCTCGCGATCGAGCAAATGAAAAAAGCCGTTCAGGCAACTCGAGCCGGAATCTTCTTCGAGAGTTCCGGTGCGGGATAACCGAAGCGTTCGTAGACCGGCTGAAGTTCGTCGTAGACCCGCTGCACCCACAATGGATCATCGTCGAACTGGTTCTTCTTGTAGGATCTCAGCGAACTGAGTTCATCCTGAACCGAGCGTTCGACCGCGTCGAAGCCCGGGAGTTGCAACTTCTCGTAAATCGTGCGGACTTCATCGATCGGTGAACGTTCGAGGTCTTCGTAAGCAACTTCGTGCAGGCGGCCGGAAGGAATCAGGTGGCGGTCCCGCTCGTAGGCTTCGAATCCGAAGCGGTAGCTGTTGATCGTGTCTTCCTCGTGACCCTGAGACTCAAAATCGCTCCGCCCGAGTGAATTGACTTCGATTCCGCGACGACGCAGATGCATCGTCGAGCGGAAGACGTGATAGGGATTACGGTGGATATACACAAACCGAGCGTTCGGAAACATCTCCAGTAACAGCGGAATGCGATACATGTGAGACGGAGACTTTGAAATGATCGGCCGGGGATCGGCGAACGTCATTTTCTTCATCAACAGCAGCAGGCTTTCCTTCCAGTCGTGCAGCTCCTGGGGCGTAAGACGGGAGAAATCCAGCGACTTCCAGAAATAACTCAAATCGTGAGGATGCGACGTGATCAGCATCGGTGAAATCTGCCCCATCACGCACAGCGACATATCCTCTTCCTGAGGAGAATTCCAGCTCACTTTGATGTTGTCCATCGGACGGGCGCTGAACAGCGGAGGAATCTTCGTGAACAGTTTCTCGGTCAGCAGGAAGTGCCACGGGAACAGCATGCGGTACGTCGTCAGATGCTGATAATTCGGATCGTGGCACAGCAGACTGTGCAGCAGAGTGGTCCCGCTCCGCCAGTATCCCAGCACGAACAACGGATCGTCGTGGATTTCGGTTTGACGCACTCGCGAACCGTAAATCGCCGATTCGATCAGGCCGAGCACGGAATTATAAATTCCGGTGAACGGCAGAAACGCAATCCGGTGCAGACGCGCGAGATGCAGCAACGGCCGCCGCCTCATCAGACGAACCAGACCGGACAGATTCATTCCATGCCAGAGCGTGAATCCGTACTGCGAATGACTGGCAGGTTTTGCTTTTTGAGTCATGGGAAGCAATTCTGGTTAGCTCGGTGGAGTGTTCTCCGAGAGCAACTTGTTAAATAATAAACAATTTTGCCCGGATTATCCATGCGTGATTCCCCGACATGATCGGATCGAGATCGGGGTCTCCCTCTTCGAATCGACCACCGGGCCGACTCGACTTGAAGCTGGCAGAACGGATCTTCACTGACGCGGAGACATTCAAACTTCGTCCCGCTTGATTTTCCTACATACCCTATTTTAGCACACCGACTGCTTGAGAGAATCGAATTTCACCAGTCGCAAGCGAAAACTCACTCGGGAAATTCCTGAGTGCGGTTCTGCAACTCGGGGGCATTCAAGGGGACGCAGGGGGCGTTAAAGTGGACGCAGTTCATTTCCGCTTCCCCGATTCACATGTGGACTCTCGCCCCGTCGCCAGCTATCCTGATGGCATGCCTCGACGACCCCGGAATGCTACTGGAGGACTGGTTTACCACGTGCTCAACCGCACAACGGGCAGCCGAACTGAACGCGATCCGCCAATCGGTGCAG
>DATKCB010000223.1:0-4169 GCA_035513495.1 Planctomycetaceae bacterium
AGCCGAAAAGATCGCGACCAGAGCGGCGAGTCCGACGATGTGATTCCAGAGCTTCATGGTGAAGACCAATCTGTTCAAAGTTGGAATAAAAAAGTGTCAGGGAAATTCTCGCAGCACCGGGCTGCGGGGAATGGTTCGTTATCGGGATCAACGGCGGCGAATCGGATGAAAGCCGGAGAACAACGGAGCGCGAGCACGATACTTCACATCGAGCTGCGTTCCCTGAAGCTCCCAGCATTCATTGTTTCGAACACCCCAGGGGGTTACGACCCAATGTCCCTTGACGACGTAGTAAAACGGGCCGTACATCGCCCTGTAATCGTGAGGATAAAGCATCTCGTGAGGAGCGAACGCCTGGTTCGTGATGACCGTTCCGCCGACCTGATAAGGCACATTCGGCTGTGCCGACGGGTACAAGGGAGCGTTCGTCTGCGGATAAAAACATCCACCAGGACACCACCTCGGATCATCTTGTCGAACTGTGTTGGCGACCGGAAAAGCCGGAACGGACTCGATTTGAGGCGGCAACAGCGAAGGTTGAATCCCCCCCGTCAACTGCACAGCCGGTCCCTCGGAATTCGCCTGAGTTTGTGCTTGAATCGTGGTTGCGAAAGACACCGTCATCGAGAGAATGGCGATGGCAATGGAAAATTGTGTACGGGACATTCCACTCCCTCCCTGGGTTGTTCGTCCTCTATCGGAAAGTCTCGGATCGGAAGTCGGAGGCAGACCTTGCAGAATGCCTCTCTCTGTCGATCCGAGATGAGTTCATCCCTTTTTTCGGTCGAACTTGTTCCCCGCAATGATGCTTCTTGGCAGTCTCTGTCCCGATCGGACTCAAAACAGGGCGTTCGAGCGCCCGATACGTTATAATCCTCACAAACGGCCCTAGATTCACATCCGAAGTTACTCTCGATAAAATCGCTGCATTCGTTATATTTTGACATTCTCAAAACCTGCTCGAACTGAGTTGGCAGGTCACCCACAATTCAGCAACAACCTCGGCAGTCAGGAAGACGGAGACCAAGTTGGCCCCACCCGATACGACCACCAGCACAGCGGAAAATGGAGACCGGATCCTTTACGTTCCCCTGAGCCAGGAAACACGCAGACGCTATCTCAATTATGCCCTCTCGGTCATCACCTCGCGGGCGCTCCCCGACGTTCGCGACGGTCTCAAACCGGTCCAGCGGCGCATCCTGTATGTCATGTACAACGATCTGCGGCTGCATCCCGACGCCAAGACCCGTAAATGCTCAAAAATCTGCGGCGACACGACCGGGAACTATCATCCGCACGGACAATCCTCGGTCTACGATACGCTCGTTCGAATGGCTCAGGACTTCAGTCTCCGCTATCCGCTCGTCGACGGGCAGGGAAATTTCGGCTCGGTGATCGGGCTTTCTCCCGCCGCCGAACGCTACACGGAAGCGCGCCTGTCGGCCGTCTCGGAAGAATTGATGTCGGAACTCCGGTTCCAGACCGTCGACATGCGTCCCAACTACGACGCCACCCGCGAAGAACCGATCGTGCTCCCGGCCCGATTCCCGAACCTGCTGGTCAACGGTTCGTCGGGGATTGCCGTCGGGATGGCGACCAACATTCCTCCCCACAATCTGGGAGAAGTCGTGCGGGCCGCCGTGTATCTGATCGACTCCGACGACGCGACCGTCGCGCAGCTCATGAAATTTATCAAAGGGCCCGATTTTCCGCTCGGCGGGAGAATCGTCACCGACCGCCGCGAACTGCGACTGGCCTACGAAGAAGGCCGCGGAGCGATCAAGGTCCGCGCCACCTGGAAGTTCGACAAGAAAGGCCGCAACTCGCTCGAAAACCGAATGATCATCGATTCGATTCCCTTCGGAGTTGAAACGGGACCGCTGCTGGCTTCGATCGGCGAGATCATCGCCAGCCGCAAACTCCCCCAACTCCTCAACGTGGCGGATGAGTCCGACGAATCGAGCGGACTGAGAATCGTACTCGAGATTAAGTCGGCTTCCGATGCGGAGGCAGTGATTGCGTTTCTCTATAAGCGAACTGCTCTCGAACAGAACTTCGCGATGAACCTGACGTCGCTCGTCCCCGACGATCAGGGATTGCCGGTCCCCGCACGGCTGTCGCTGGTCGAGATGCTCCGCTATTTTCTCGACTTCCGGCTCGTCACCGTCCGCCGCCGCTTCGAGTATCAGCTCGAACAGATCCGCAAGCGAATCCATATTCTGGAAGGATTCGAGATCATTTTTAACGGTCTCGACAAGGCACTCAAAATTATTCGCGGCTCGCAAGGGAAGCAGGACGCCGCCGAGAAACTGATGCGTGAATTCCCGCTCGACGAGGTTCAAACCAACGCGATACTCGAAATCCAGCTCTATCGAATTTCGCAACTTGAGATCGACAAGATCATCGAAGAACTCAAAGAAAAACGGGCCGAGGCCGAGCGCATCGAAAAAATCCTCAGCTCGGAATCGCGGCTCTGGAAAGTCGTCAAAACCGAACTCCTCGAAGTCGCCGACAAATTTCCCGAAAAGCGCAGAACCGAGATCGGAACGTCCGAGGACATTCAGGAATTCGATCCGCAAGCCTATATCGTGAAAGAAAACACGAATGTCGTTGTCACGACCGACGGCTGGATCAAACGCGTCGGGCGGCTCGCCTCCGTCGAAGGAACCCGCGTCCGCGAAGGGGACAATGTGCTCGACGTTCTCCCCGCCAGTACCCTCGATACCGTCGTGCTGTTTTCGTCCGCCGGAATCGCCTACACGCTGAGCGTGACCGAGATTCCCGCCTCGTCAGGATACGGCGATCCGATCTCAAAGTACGTCAAACTCGACGATGGAGAAAAAATTGTGGGGGCGGTCTCGACCGATTCCCGCTTTACTCCCGAAGACAAAACGCCCGGCGACCCCACCAGCGAACCGTTCGTGATGGTCGTCACCGCTCTCGGACAAGTCCTCGCGATGTCTCTTTCGGCGTATCGGACCGCCTCGACCAAAGCGGGCCGCAAATATTGCCGCTTGCGCAAAGGGGACAGCGTGATGTTTGCTCGTCTGATTCGCGATCACGAATCGGTGTTCCTGGCGACGAAGAACGCGCGGATCGTCCACTTTGCATTGTCTGAAGTTCCCGTGCTGAACAACGCGGGGATCGGCGTCAAGGGAATCAAACTCGAAAAAGGGGACGAGGTTCTGGGAGCCGCGATGATGGCTCGCCCAAGCGATTCCTTAAAAATCATGAATTCCAACGACACACTGATTACCATTGGGCAACAGAAATACAATATCACGTCCCGGGGAGGAAAAGGGATCAAGACCAGCCAGCGGAACGACTTCGTGGAAATCCAGCGTCCCGAAATCGAACTGATCGACTGGAACGCGATCGAAGCCGATGCCGAATGAAATTGATTCAGGGAGTCGAAACTCGATCGACCAACACGTTCGCGTGAGGCTCAATTGAATTTTTACCTTTCACTCTTACACCTTCTACTCTTCCACCTGTACCGTAAGCCGCACGGATGATCCATGGCCACTGCTGAAAAAAGTAAATCTTATCGCGCCGACGACATCGAGGTTCTCGAAGGACTCGAAGCCGTCCGCCGACGTCCTTCGATGTACATCGGCGGAGTCGATACCCGGGGTCTGCATCACCTGATCTGGGAAGTGGTCGATAACTCGGTCGACGAATACCTCGCGGGAGAAGCCGACCGGCTGACGATCACGCTCCACAAAGACGGCTGCTCGGTCACCGTCAGCGACAACGGACGCGGCATCCCCGTCGATCAGCACAAGAAACTCAAAAAATCCGCGCTCGAAGTGATCCTCACGACGCTGCACGCCGGAGGCAAATTTTCCGACAAGAACTACGCCCGCAGCGGGGGATTGCACGGGGTCGGTGCGTCCGTCGTGAACGCGCTCTCGGTGGAACTGGTCGCGATGGTGCATCGCGACGGCTACGAATGGGTCCAACGCTACAAACGGGGACGCCCCACGACTCCCGTCAAAAAGAACAAACCGTTTCGAGGTCATGGAACAACGATTTATTTCCGCCCGGATGATGAAATCTTCCGCCGCACGCACTTTAGTGCCGATACGATCTTTCAGCACCTGGAAGACATTTCCTTTCTGCACGCCGGTCTCAAAATCACGTTCGTCGATGAGACGAAAAACGAGCGG
>DATKCB010000224.1:0-3545 GCA_035513495.1 Planctomycetaceae bacterium
GCTTGGTGAATCCCCTCCGCGAGCCGAAGACAGCTCCGTTCGTATCGAGTGGAACAGAGTTGTCGCAGACGATCTTGTTTGTTCATCGTTGGGAGAGCTGACGAAGAGTGTACCCTCGGGAGTCGAAGCGAAACTCCACAAGAATCCTGTTTTTGTCGAAAGCCCTTGGATCGCCTCGTTCAACAGAGTTTGCAGGAACTCCTCAGCTTTGGACGAAGACCTCGTCGCATGAACGAGTTTCGAAATTGCCGCATCGGGATCGGCAGGATGCTGTACTGAGTGAGTAACCATCGTTCGCGTGAGATTGGCTTGAGAGTAACACCGATCGGATCCGCTTGAAATTGCCGAACCCCTCAATTCTCTGCTCGAAGTGTAGGGGATCGCCTCGCGGACTCAAAATGTTTCTTGTCCAATCGTCCGGAAACCGGCGATGGAAGCCTGATAAACTGGGTAAGAAAAATCATTTATCCGGAATACTCCGATTCTTCCGATTTTAACGAAACTAGCGATTTCTGAATGTCGATACAGACTAGGGTTTCACTCTGACGCTCGTCATCTTGACTGCGGGATGTCAATTGATCGAGTCGGGGAGTCACTGGTTCGCCTCCGATTCGGAGCCTTACGACGATCTGGCCGCGCAGATTCAGTTCGAGCAGTCCGGCCCTGCGGTTCCCTCCGCCGACGCGATGCTCTCGCCGGAACCCCATCGAGTCTCGCCGGATTACGTCATCCCCGACAAATTCGAACAATTGACGCTCGACGATGCGATTCAGACCGCATTGCAGAACGCGACCGTTCTGCGCGATCTGGGGGGGGACGATCCTGACCTCTCCCGAATTGCTCCAGACGATTCATAACCCGGCCATTCAGGAAACCGATCCCCGGTTCGGAGTCGAAGCGGCGCTGAGCGAATTCGATGCACAATTCCGTTCGCACACGTTCTTCGAAAAGAACAATCGCGTGTTCAACAACCAGTTCTTCGGCGGAGGCGTGCAGCGGTTCACGCAGGATCTGCACGACCATCAGACGCAACTCAGCAAACAGACCGCTTCCGGAAAGCAGTTCTTTCTGCGGCACAACGTCGATTACGACGCCAACAACAGGACCGGCAATCTGTTCGGCAGCGCCTGGAATGCGAACTTCGAAACCGAGATTCGGCAGCCTCTGCTGCAGGGTGCCGGATCGCGATTCAACCGCATCGCCGGTCCCGCGACGACCTCCAACGGCAAACGAGACGTGATTTACGAATGAGCGATTTGATCTCCATCGACCGTCATTCCTGTGGCGCGAGAAAGTAGTCGCGGCCCATTTCAGCGTTTCGTTTGGACTTCTGATTTTCGATCAAAGTCAGTTGTGTCCGCTCGCGAAGACGCTGCTTAGAAAGCTGTCGCTGCGCTCGATCAAAGAGTTGAATCAGTGACTTTGCAGACGAACGTGATTCCCCTGTTCCACTTGTTGACGAAGCCGCTTTGAAGTTTCCTGTCCCCAGGCGGTCTCAAACAGTTCGTCGTCGAGCGAGAGGATTTTGCGAACGCTCCCCGCATCTCCCTGACGACCGGCCCGTCCTGCCAGTTGACGATCGATGCGGACCGACTCGTGCACGCCGGTCGCGATCACGTGCAGCCCGCCCGCTTCCGCGACACCCGCTCCCAACGCGATATCGGTCCCACGGCCGGCCATGTTTGTTGCGACGGTGATCCGACTTGTTTGTCCGGCCTCCGAAACAATCCGTGCCTCCTCGGCATCCTGGATTCCATTGAGCACCTGATACTCGGAGACACATTTTCGAATCGCAGGCAGATTTCTCTGCAGCTTGCTCAACAGTCGCGATTCGAGAACTGCGAACATGACGGAACTCCGGGTATCATCTCGTTTAGCGTGGGGGCATTCAGGGTCTCTCACAATTCATCGAGCACCTCGACTGTTTCGAAGGTTTTTCCTTCGAGCAGCGCCAGGCTGGCTCCTCCTCCTGTGCTGACGTGGCTGACTTTGTCTTCGAATCCGAGTTGTTTGATCGCAGAGGCCGAGTCGCCGCCGCCGATGATGCTGATCGCATCGCTCTCGGCGATCGCCTGCGCGACGATCTTGGTCCCTTCGTCGAACGGAGGCATCTCGAACACCCCCATCGGTCCGTTCCAGACGAGCGTCCCCGCATCGCGCACGATGTCTGCATACTTTTTTGCCGTCTCGGGGCCGATGTCGAGTCCTTCGAAGTCATCGGGAATTTCACCCGCGCGGACGACCCGCTTGTTGCAGTCGGGAGAGAATGCGTCTCCGCAATGCGTATCGATCGGGAGTTCGAGTTTATCGCCTCCCCGTTCCATCAGTTCTTTGGCGGTGTTCAGATCGTTCGTCAGTTTTTCGGGATCGGATTCGACGAAACTTTTCCCGATCTTTCCGCCCTTGGCGAGCGAGAACGTGAACGCCATCGCTCCGCCGATCAGCACCTTGTCGCAGATTTCGAGCAGATTCGAGATCACCTTGATTTTATCCGACACTTTCTTACCCCCCACGATCGCCACGAACGGACGCTTGGGATTGGCAATCGCTTCGGTCAGGTACTGGAGTTCTTTTTCGAGGAGGAACCCGGTCACTTTCGGTTTGTCCTCCATCGCGAGCGGAACACCGTACAGCGAAGCGTCCGGCTTGGCGCACGAACCAAACGCGTCGTTGCAATAGACGTCTCCCATGTCGGCCAGCGTCTTCGAGAACTCGGCATCGCCCTGTTTCTCTCCGGGATGAAACCGGACGTTCTCCAGCAGCAGCACCTGCCCCGGCTTGAGCGCGGCCGCTTTGGATTGAGCATCGGGACCGGCAGTATCTTGCGCGAACTCGACCTCGATTCCCAGCAGTTCGCTCAGGCGCTTCGCGACGGGCGCAAGCGAAAACTTCTGCTCGAACTGTCCCCCGGTCGGACGCCCGAGATGACTCATCAGGATCAGACTCCCCCCGCGATCGAGCACCGACTTGATCGTGGGGAGCGTGGCTGTGATCCGCAGATCGTCGGTGATTCTTCCGTTCTCGATCGGAACATTGAAATCGACCCGCATGAGCACCTTGAGGCCGTTCACATCGACATCGGCAATCCGCTTCTTGGACATGGTTTCGTTTTCTTCAAAGAGTTCGATGATTCGCTGCCAGCCGGTTTCGGCAGATCTTTCCTGCACGGACGATGAGTTTACCCGGATCGGCTGAAAATCGAAATGCGCCGCCGGGTTTTCAGTTGGTCCAATTCAACGCAATCCTCCGAGCCACAGCGAATTCCAGTGATGATTGTGAAACAGGATGTCCTCCCCATCAGACCCCGCGGTGTTTCATAACTCTGTTGGACTGAGATCAAAAACTCCCGGGGTTTATCAAAGGTGTGGAATTTGAAAGAACACATCTTTCCATCTTTGGGATCTTTGAGCGAAACCCGAGAGATTTGATCGTTTTTAAAGTAGTTTGGGAAATATTTCGGATTTTGGTTTGTTTCGTAATTCGGTGTTGCGCTGAATGAGGATTCAGTCGCCAGGATTCGGACTCCAGACCTCCGGCTCCAGGCG
>DATKCB010000225.1:0-3353 GCA_035513495.1 Planctomycetaceae bacterium
GTTGGGTTGCGGAGGTGTCAGCCTGTTTCGCTGGCTTGGCGTTCGGTTCAGCCCGGATTTTTAGAGCGACTTCGAGTAAATCCGACGAGAATTGCATCACTCCGGTTGCCTGCTCGATCCGCAGCGAGACCGAGCGCGCCGTTTCCGAAACCGCTGCGGACACTCGATCGTCGATGGTCCGTTGTTCGGAATTTCTCAATCCTCGCTCGAGTTCTTGGAGTTGGCTGACCGTGTTCTCGAAGGTCGTATGCAACTCGGAGGATTTCTCATCCAGATCGCCGATTCCGCGATCGACCGTCGTGAAGAATTCCTGATTGATTTCTTTCGCATGTTGGGCGAGCGAGTAGGATTCGTAGCCCAGCCAGATCAGCAGCACCATTCCCGCCAGACCGAACAGGATCGCGAAGAATCGAAATGTGATCCGGCAGGCTTTCATGGAATCAGACTTCAGGCAGCGTCCAGGGCTTACGATATTCGGGCCGCGTGCGGAGGGCGTTGGCTTCGGGGTCGTGGGGGAAGGTTTCGGTTTCGGGGTCGAATTGGATCGTTCGGCCGAGACGCGAGGCGATGTTTCCGCAGTGGCAGAGGAGCGACGACGGGTGGCCCACGGTTTCGAGATCGGCGTTCGATTTTTCGCGGGACTTCACGCAGTCGATGAAGTTCTGGACGTGATCGGCTTCGTGGTTGCTCCCCTCCCCTTTGGCGACCTCCTTGCGATTGGCGTCGTACGCCCACCAGCGGCCGTTGGCCATGATGATGTAACCCTTGTCTCCATACACGGCCGCCCCTTCGGTCTGCTCATAGAGACGTTCGGCAGTCCACAATCGCATTTCGTAGGTGAGGATCGCGGGGGACTTGCCTTCGTACTGATAATTGACCTGCAGCGTATCGGGCCATTCCTGCATGTCGTCGAAGTACCACTTGCCTCCGCTGGCGGAAATTTTCGCGGGGAACAGATCGAGAGATTGTCCCTGTGCGGACAGGCCGGCTTGCAAAGCCCACCGTGCGACGTCGAGACGATGGACTCCGTCGTTGCCGAGGTCGCCCGTTCCGTAATCGTAGAACCAGCGCCAGTTTCCGTGAAAGCGGCGGACGTTGAACGGACGCAGCGGAGCCGACCCGAGCCAGAAGTCGTAATCGACTTCTGGGGGCGGATCCGAGTCGGCGGGACGCCCGATATTTCCCTGGCGGGCCGTTTCCCATGCTTTCGCGACGAGGCAGCGCCCGAGCGAGCCGGTTTTGATGTATTCCATCGCCGAGGCCATCCAGGAGGAGGTTCGGGATTGAGTCCCCAACTGAACGATGCGGTTGTGCTTGCGCTGCGCGGCGACCATCGTCTGGCCTTCAACGATGTTGTGTCCATCCGGCTTTTCGACGTACACATCGCGCCCGGACTGACAGGCCATGATTGACGGAATCGCGTGCCAGTGATCGGGGGTTCCGACGACCAGCGCGTCAATGTCGTTGCGGTCGAGAATCGTGCGAAAATCCTTGACAGTCTCGGGAGCCTTCCCCTGTCGCTTGGACACCGCTTCGACGGCAATCGGAAATTTTCGCGGATCGATGTCCGCCAGCACGACCACTTCGGCGTTGGGATTCGAGGCAAACGAGTGGATCAGGCTGAGCGCTCGTCCCCCGGTCCCCATCACTCCGACGCGAAGCCGTTCTGAGGGAGCGGCCTTGGCGACTTGTTCTCCCGCCAGCGTGAGTGCGGCGAGGCTCGAACCTCCGACGCTTAAGAATGTGCGACGATCCATGGGAGTTCTCCTTCGGAGAGGTGTGAAAGGTTGGAAAAGTACGAAAAGTGTGAAAAGTGGAAGACCACACTTGAGGTTCAATCACTTCATTGTGAGAAGTTTCGATCGCGACTGCGAACTTTTTTTGAGAGATCGCGAGGATTGGACTTTTCCGACGTTTGCAGGAGAATGTCGCGAGAGGTGAGTCATTGATCCGACAACCTCGCGGAGAAGACTCAAAGCATTGATTGATTCTTGATACTTCTTACGCTTTCACTTTTCACACCTTTCGTACTTTTCCCACTTTTCTCACCTCTTCACCGCTCATCGTCCGAATGACCTTCCAGCCGCTGAAAGTCGAACTGATTGTCGAAGCGTATCTGCGCGGGATGCGGGTCGATCGGTTTTTGATGAAGCATTTCCGGAATTATTCGGCTTGGCGGATGCAGCGGATGATTCAGGCGGGCTGCGCGCGGCTCGACGGCCGCGTGCTGGAACTGGACGAACGGTTGTACTTCGGACAGCGGATCGAGTTCCATCTGATCGAACCCCCCGACAAACTGCTGCCGCCCGAAGCGATTGAACTTGAGGTTCTGTTCGAAGATCCGTGGTTGATGGTCGTGAACAAACCGGCGGGGATGATCTGTCATCCGACGGGTGATTTTCAGGCCGGCTCGCTGTGCAACGCCGTGCAGGCTCATCTGGATCGGCAGACTCCGTTCCCGGGGATGCTCAGGCCGGGGATCGTGCATCGGCTCGACCGGCAGACGAGCGGAGCGATTGCCGTTCCGAAGGAGCATCTCTCGCATCGGCGGGTCTCGATCGAGTTTCAGCGCGAGCGGGTTTCAAAAAGTTATCTGGCTCTCGTGGAAGGGGTGATTCCGCGCGACGAGTTCACGATCGATCTGCCGATCGGACAGGCGCGGGGAGATACGATTCTGATGTCGGCCAAAGCGGGGGCGATCGATGCGCGTCCGTCGAAGACCCGCATTCGCGTGCTCAAGCGGTTCGAACGGCAGACGTTTGTCGAAGCCAGACCGTATACGGGCCGCAATCACCAGATCCGCGTGCATCTGGCGGAAGCGGGGTTTCCGATCGTGGCCGATGAGTACTACGAAGCGGGAGGACGTCTCAAACCGAAACGCCCCGATCTTCCCGAGGACTGGCAGCCCGAGGACGACGTGTTTCCCAATGCCGTCGATCCGGAGACCGGACTGACGCGGCACTTTCTGCACGCGTACCGGCTGGCGTTCGCGCATCCAATGACCGAACAATGGATGGAGTTTCGCGCGCCGCTCACGTCCGACTTGCGCGCGGCGCTGTATCGTTTGGGGAAGATAGTGAAGTCAAATTCGTTCAACCATCATTAAAGCCCAATCGCGCAAGCGATGGGGGGAACGCGGAGAGATCTCTGGAAACCGTTTCGCTCGAATTACGCCAATTCACGTGGGTCGCGTAAGCCGTAACCCAATCGATACCGAACGAGCAATCGACCGTCGCGCGACAGTCCCCCCAGCGCTTGCGCGATTGGGCTTTTATGAAATGGCGAATTGCAGGCTTGGTTCGGTCGGGATTCCTGACGATCGCTCGTCGTCGAATTCCGGGGCGACAGGCTCG
>DATKCB010000226.1:0-6941 GCA_035513495.1 Planctomycetaceae bacterium
AGGCGGTGCCCGGGGCGTTCGCTGGCGATGGTGAGTCCGTAAAGCTGACGGCTGAGTCCGACGGCGAAGTCGCAGATGTCGATCATCTCCTGCACTTCTCCGCGAGCTTCGGAGACGATCTTGCCTGCTTCCCACGAGACGATTGTTGCGAGGTCGTCCTGATGTTCGCGGAGGATGAGTCCGAGCCGGCGGACGAACTCTCCGCGATGCGGTGCAGGGACTGGTCGCCAGTGGCGGAAGGCTTCCGCCGCTGCACTGACGGCATCGGCGACGTCAGCGCGGTTCGCACACGACAATTCCGCGAGCAATGTTCCGTCGATCGGAGAATGCACCTTGAGCGGTTCGCCTCGACCCGCTCGGCTTTCGAGCCCGATCGCGACGCTTAGCGGGGTTTGCGAGACACCTAATCGTTCGAGTGGTTCACGAAGCGGGTTCGTCTGCATCGTTGTCTCCGTTCGGAATGAGTGTTTCGTTGAGATGCACGAGTGCGGGAACTTCGTAATACTTCCCGAACCGGTTGTCCAGAAATTCGGTGAACGCGACTTGTTCCTGCCGGACGAAGCCGGTGTCCGGGAGTCGTCCCGCACAATGCAGATCGACGACCGCACACAGGCCGGCGGCGGTGCTGATCTGAATGGCGCTCCAGATTTCTCCATTGATGGTTCGCGGATAGATTTTGCGAGCGTCGCTGTTTTGGACGAGGCGGCCGTTTCTCCAACCGGCGACTGTGCAGAAGACGACGACGACGTCCTGGTAGGTGATGGGAATCGCCGACTCGAGTATTTCGTGGACCAGTTCGCGGCGATTGCTCAGTCTGAGATCGTGGAGCAGAAAGTCCATCAGTTCGCGATGTCCCTGATAGCGGATGGTTTTGTAGTTGAGTTCGCGGACCTGCCCTGCGAGCGATTCGCAGAGCGTTCCCAATCCGCCCGAGGTGTTGAAGGCTTCGTAGCGGACTCCGTCGAGCGAGAAGTGTTCGAGCCCTTCGAGCGGGAGGACTTCGATTTTTCGACCCTCGTGAATCGCTTCGCACGGGTTGCAATACTCGTTGATCAATCCGTCGGTGGACCAGGTGAGGTTGTATTTGAGCGCATTACTGGGAAACTGGGGGAGCGCTCCGACGCGCATGCGGACCGAGTCGAGTTCGTCGAACCACTCGGTCAGATGTTTGGCGGCGATGGAGACAAAGCCGGGGGCGAGTCCGCTTTGCGGCATGAAAATTTGCCCGGGCCGGGCCTGTTCTGAGATGCGCTGAACGGCGTGGGTTGTCTGGACGTCCTCAGTCAGATCGAAATAACTGCAGCCGGTCTGCAAGGCGGCCTGAGCGACCGTGGGGTTGAAGCGATAGCTGAGCGCGCTGATTACGATCGAACAGCCGGACATGGCGTCTGTCAGCGATTGCAGATTGCTCGCATCGATGATGACCGTTTCGCAATCGAGACGTTTTTTGAGCTTTTCGAGAGCGGACTCATCGACATCTCCGACCCGCACCAGGTAATCTCCCGAATCGAAGAGGAAACGGGCAATCATGCGGCCGATCTTACCGGCACCGAGCAGTAACACGGGTGTCATTATCTGACCTTTTTCGTTTGCGAAAATGATTTGCGCCCCGCAGCCCTCACTTGCGTAGAATAAACTGATGAGGCTCCGGGAATTATACGGAGTCAACCCACTGGAAGCAGGTCTCTTTTCCGGGACAGGAAATACTCAATGGAAGAATCACTTTCCACATTCGATTGGCGGGTGCAACCCGAGGCCGACCGATTGGTGCACGAACTGCTGGAAGATTTCGTCGAGAAATCGGATTTCGTTCGATCGTTCCGGCAGCGGCTGCTCTCGGAAACCGGAACGCGGCTGATCGACTGGGTCGATTCGATACATCTGCCCGCCGATTCCCGGTTGGCGATGCGATTGAAGGAAGCCGGTTTCGAGGAAGAGGATGGGGAGGGGGTGTATTCGCATCCCGGCGGACTGTTTCCGCGGGTTCGGTGTCACTCGGGTGACGAGCGGCAACTGTTTCTCAAGGTGGAATCGGTGGCTGATTTTCTATCGGCACAGCAGCGGGAGAAAGCGGCGATCGCAGGAGAGTCGCTGGCTTCGCTGCGGCTGGCTCAAGTGTCTGACATTGAAGGTGCCGAGTGCTGGGTGATTGAGCGACATGGAGACCGGGGGTTTGAGCCGCCTGAGATCACCGAGAATGAGTCGCTCGCCGTCTTGCATCATTCCTCGCAGCTCCACCTGCGGCAGCGGGACTTTGAAGATGCCCACGAAGGATTCGAATACGCACGGCAGCTCATTGCGGCCGCGAGCAAAGAACTGCCGATCGATCGGGTGTGCGATCTGTTTTTTGCAGCCGAGCGGGATTACTGGCAATCGCGAAATCGTGCGGCGCGAGTTCAAAAAGCGAGACAGGATGCCCTCGGCCTCGGCTGGGCGAATCACGATCATCATACGTATCGCTGCGGCCGGGAGTTTTTTCGTTCGCTGATCGAGATTCTGGAACAACTCGGCTTTACCTGCCGCGAACGTTTTTATGCGGGACGCGAAGCGGGGTGGGGAGCGCAGGTGCTCGAACAGCCGCGCGCGGAGATCACGGTGTTCGCCGACGTCGATCTTTCCCCCGAGGAAGTCGCCGGCGACTTCGCCCACGAACCGCTCCCCCGGCGAGACAGCCTGGGAACGGTCGGCTTATGGTGCCGTCTGCACGGAGAGGCGTTTCTCGAAGCCGGGATGCACCACCTCGAATGCCAGTTCGATTTCGACGCGGCCCGGGAGCAACTCGATGCGGACGGAGTCGCATCGATGAAACCGTTCACCGATTTCGATTTTCTCCGGCAGTCGTTCACACAGGGAGAACAGTGGCCGGTCGCCGAATCGCGAATTCAATCACTGCTCGCAGATGGTCTGATTTCCGAGGCCGAAGCGGCGACGTTCCGGAAGGAGGGGGCGCTCGGATCGCATCTCGAGGTCCTCGAGCGCAACGAGGGCTTCAAAGGATTCAATCAGACCGGGATCAACGAGATTATCCTCGCGACCGACCCGCGGCATTCGAAGTAAAATTGAACAGGAGGAAACGGAGAGAAGGGAGAATCAACTCTTTCCCTTGTTTTCTCAGTTTCCTCCTGTTCAATAAAAAAGCGGGCCTGTCGAAGTGACAGACCCGCTTTGCTTTTTGCGGTCGCGAACGAAGCTCAGTTGGCTTCGACCGGCTGGACGTTGATCCGACGGCCGTTCTGATCGAAGAAGACGGTTCCTTCGGTCAGGGCGAAGATTGTGTAATCGCGGCCCATGCCGACGTTGCGTCCGGGTCGCCATTTGGTTCCGCACTGCCGGGCGATGATGTTGCCGGGGACGACGACTTGACCGCCGAACTTCTTGATGCCTCGCATCTGCGGCTTGGAATCGCGTCCGTTGCGACTGGAGCCTTGTCCCTTCTTATGAGCCATTGTTCAGGCCTCCCTGAAGTTGTTGAATTCGGGTTGAAATTGGTTGAAGCACAGTAGTTTACCGGATTTTTTCGTGAGGACAAGGGAAGGGGGAAGGGAAAAAGCGGAGAGCCGAAAGCGGAAAGCGGGAGGATCCGGGAAGCCTCAAGGTTCAATTTGTGATGTACCGATTCTTTTGTTTCGTATATTGCATTTATTTCGATTGCGTTGTACACTACAATCACGATCAACAGGAGATATTTCATGGCCACGACCCTGAATGAAAAACGCGATACATTGACGCCTAACCCGGCGGATGTGAAAGTTGCGCAAGCTTCAGGTAAAAAGCTCACCAGGATCCTGAACGAAGTCACTCATCCCAAGAGTATTAACATTCTCGTGGAACGAGCTGACCAGACCGTGGAAACCATCGCGATTCCTGTTTTGGCGATCGAGGTGTTGTCGCGTCTGTTGTCGGAAGTGGGGAAGGGGAATGCCGTGACTCTGCTGCCTGTGCATGCGGAATTAACCACTCAACAGGCAGCGGAACTCCTGAAGGTCTCGCGTCCGTTCCTGATCGAACGTCTCGAAGAGGGTACGATCCCATTTCGGAAAGTCGGCACTCATCGTCGAATTCTGCTTCAAGATCTTCTGGATTACAAACGATCGATCGACGGAAACCGATTGAAGTCTCTGGAGGAGTTGGCATCCCAGGCTCAGGATTTGAAGATGGGTTATTGATGTGAGTCGCTTCACGGTCGTCTATGATGCGTGCGTGCTCTATCCCGCTCCGCTGCGTGATCTCCTGATGCATCTGGCGATCTCCGATCTCATCCATGCCAAGTGGACCGATGCCATTCACGAGGAGTGGATCCGAAACGTCTTGCTGAACCGTCCCGATCTGACTTTGGAGCAGTTGACGCGAACGCGAACGCTGATGAACGATCACGTTCTCGATTGCCTCGTGTCGGGATACGAGGAGCTGATTCCTTCGCTGAATTTGCCCGATCCCGATGATCGTCACGTGTTGGCAGCGGCAATTCAATCGGGTGCAGAGGTCATTGTGACTTACAATCTGGTGGATTTTCCCGCCGACGCACTCAGCCGGTATTCTGTTGAAGCCTGGCATCCGGACGAGTTCATCACACACCTGATCGACCTGGATCCGAATGTCGTCCTGACAGCGGTCCAGCGACAGCGTCAGAACCTGAAAAAACCCTCGAAAAGCGTCGAGGAGTTGTTGGAGATTCTGGAACAACAGGGATTGTCACAAACTGTGAAGTTTCTGAGGCAATTTCCAGATCAGATTTGATACTTTAAAGACGTGAGTATTCCGCGCGAACTTTTCTTCGGCTTTGACATCAGTTCTGTCAGGAGCTACTATTTCGAGATCACCTTTTTCCAGAGAAACTCCATGAATCCTCGCGGTATCGTACACATTCAAATTATTGTCGGTATTATTGTACCGCCGGGTGCGGTGCGGCTTTGAGGTCATAGGAGAGACAGGATTTTCAGACCCTCAGGCCGCAAGCCTGAGGGTTTTTTTGTTGCCGTGGCACAGTTAAAAGTTGGGTGGCTGGGGACGACCGAAGGGAGCCCCCAGGAGCGTGGGATCTGTGGGGTCGCTTCGCTCCACCACAGCCACCCGGAGATTGTTCCCATTCAATTACTAATTGGTCCAGTTTCATGAGTCGAATCCAGATCTACGACACCACCCTGCGCGACGGTTCTCAGGGGGAAGGAGTCAATTTCTCCCTGCAGGACAAGTTGCTGATTACCGCCAAACTCGACGAACTGGGCTTCGACTACATCGAAGGGGGCTATCCGCTCTCGAACGCCAAGGACGAGGAATACTTCCAGCGGGCTGCCGAACTGGACCTCAAGCACGCGAAAATCTGTGCGTTCGGGATGACCCGCCGCCGCGGGGTCACCGCCGAGGACGACACCTGCATGCTGGCGCTGCGGGACTCGAAGGCTCCCGTCTGTACCGTCGTCGGAAAAACCTGGGATCTGCACGTCCGCGAGGTTCTGCGCGTCGATGAGGCGGAAAACCTCGCGATGATCCGGGACTCGGTGGCGTATCTGGTGTCCGAGGGACGCGAGCTTGTCTACGACGCGGAACACTTTTTCGACGGATATCGCGCCAACCCCGAGTTCGCTCTGAAGACAGTTCAGGCCGCTCAGGAGGGAGGAGCGTCGATCGTGGTGCTGTGCGACACCAATGGAGGATCGCTGCCCGAACAGATTGTCGCAGCGGTCGAAGCGGCGCGGGCCGCACTCACGATTCCCGTCGGGATCCACACTCACAACGACGGAGATCTCGCAACGATCAACTCACTCGTGGCGGTCGATCATGGAGCGATCCAGGTCCAGGGAACGATCAACGGGATCGGCGAACGCTGCGGGAACGCCGATCTGATCAGCGTGCTGGGAAATCTGTGTCTCAAGAAAGGCTACACGGCACTCAACGGAGACGGATTGCAGCATCTGACCGAACTCTCCCGGTACGTCTACGAACTGGCGAATATGAATTTTCGCAGCGGCCAGCCGTTCGTCGGCAAAAGCGCGTTCGCCCACAAGGGAGGGATGCACGTTCACGCGGTCAATCGGATCGCGCACAGCTACGAACACATCGATCCCCAGCTCGTGGGGAACGAACGACGGATTCTGATCAGCGAGCTGTCGGGCCGCTCGAACATCGTCGCGAAAACGACGCAGATGCGAATGAACGAAGATCCCCAATTGATGCAGAACATTCTGCAGCGCGTGCAGGATCTCGAGGCGGTCGGGTATCAGTTCGAAGCGGCCGAGGCATCGTTCGACCTGTTGGTCCGCAAGGTAGCCGGGACGTTCGAACCGCACTTCGAGCGGCTCCACTACCGGGTCAACACGGATTCCAGCAACGACATCGAACCGCTGACCGAGGCGACGATCAAACTTCGGATCGGCAAATACGAACAACACGTCGTGGCCGAGGGAGACGGTCCGGTGAATGCACTCGATACGGCTCTGCGGAAAGCTCTGCTCACGACGTATCCGACGCTGGCTCAGATGCACCTGTCGGACTACAAGGTCCGCGTGATCAACTCGACCGAAGGAACGGCAGCCCGCGTCCGGGTCGTGATCGAAAGCATCGACGAAGAAGACGTCTGGAGCACGGTCGGAGTCAGCGAAAACGTGATCGAAGCGAGTTGGCTGGCATTAGTCGACAGCGTCGAATACAAACTGTACAAGGACGAGGCGGTGCTTGTCGAAAGCGGAAAGCCGAAAGCGGAAAGCGGCGTTGTCTGAATGTCACATGTCAAAATTCCAATGTCAAAGTCCGTTGGGTACGCGGTGCCAAAAACTCGTTGCTTCACTTCCCTCGTCATCGGTCCGCACAGCGGACCCTACACTAATTCCTAAATCCTAACTCCTAAATCCTCCCCCCATGCCCCAGGACATCCCCAAGCAGTACGAGCCGCGCGAGGCTCAGGAGAAATGGTTTTCTTTCTGGGAACAGAACGGCTATTTCAA
>DATKCB010000227.1:0-12928 GCA_035513495.1 Planctomycetaceae bacterium
AACTTTGGAGTGCGGGGACTCGTCACCGCTTTCATTTTCGTTCCGCGCGGATTGCGGCGACGACCCGGTGAGAAAAAGAAAGCTCCGACAGGCCGAAGCACTCCAAAATAAAATCCGTCGCGATTTTGCGTGAGAGGCGAATTCCTTCAGGACGCAATCTCCCGCATCACCTCGTTCGCAACTGCGATTGTCTGTTCGATGTCGTCTTCCGAATGAACCGTAGAAACAAAATTCGCTTCGAACTGGCTGCACGGAAGATAGACCCCTCGGTTCAGCATCCCCCAGAAGTATTTCGCGAAGCGGGCGGTGTCGTTTTTGGCGGAGATCTTGTAGCCGGTGACTTGCTCGGGGTTGAAGAACAGCGTGAACATGCTGCCGACCTGCCCGGTCGTGTGTTCGATTCCGGCGGACTTCGCAGCGGCGCTCAAACCTTGGACAAGTTTCGTGGTTTTCGCTTCGAGTTCGGGATACGGATTTTGGGACTTCAGCTTTCGGAGCGTGGCCAGTCCGCATGCCATCGCGACCGGGTTGCCGGAGAGCGTCCCGGCCTGATAGACCGGCCCGGTCGGTGAGATCGAGGCCATCACGTCGGCGCGGCCTCCGTACGCTCCCACCGGCATACCTCCTCCCAGAATTTTCCCGAGCGTGGTCAGGTCGGGCGTGATTCCGAATCGCTCCTGCGCTCCGCCGAGCGCGACCCGGAAGCCGGTCATCTCTTCGTCGAAGATCAGCAGACTGCCGTAGGCCGTGCAGAGTTCCCGCAGGCCTTCCAGAAATCCCGGCTGCGGGGGAACGCAGCCCATGTTGCCGACGACCGGTTCGAGAATCACACAGGCGAGCTGTTCTCCCTCGGTTTCAAATGCAGCTTTGCATTGTTCCAGATCGTTGTATTCGAGCACGATCGTGTCGTTGGTGCATCCGGCGGGGATCCCCGGACTGCTCGGAGTTCCCAGCGTGAGCGCCCCGCTCCCCGCCTGGACGAGCAGGGAATCGACGTGTCCGTGATAGCAGCCGGCAAATTTGATGATCTTGTCCCGGCCGGTATGTCCCCGCGCGAGACGAATCGCCGACATCGTCGCCTCGGTGCCAGAGTTGACCATCCGGACCTGTTCCACGGATGGAACAATCTCGACGACCAGTTCGGCGAGTTCGGTTTCGAGAATGGTGGGCGCTCCGAAACTGGTCCCGGTTTTCAGAGCTTCCTCGATCGCAGCAATCACGTCGGGGTCGCGGTGTCCGAGAATGTGCGGCCCCCACGAACCGACGTAATCGATGAGCTGGTTCCCGTCGATGTCATACAGATACGCCCCCTCCCCCCGCGCGATGATCGAAGGAGATCCGCCGACGGCACCGAAGGCCCTGGCGGGCGAATTGACTCCGCCGGGAATGACGCGACTGGCGCGTGTAAAGTGGGATTTGCTGTTCGTTCGGTTCAGACTCATGGATTGCAATCTCGAATGAAGAATTCGTCCGCATTTCGCTCCAATCGCGATAGATGTCGTTTACTTTTTTTTCCCGGTAAGGGCTTTTTTCAATGCGCGGTCGATTCGTTCCACCAGCTTTACCGAAGCCGTGTACTTGCCGCCTTCGATGCGAGAAATGGTTTCCTGTCTCGTGCCAGCCAATTTGGCCAGTTCTTTCTGCGTCAGTCCGACCGCTCGCCTGTCGCGAATGATGTCGCGTGCCAAACTGACGCGAGCATATTCGACCGCCGGAAAATTTCCGTGCTCGTCCGGCTCGGGAAGCGAGGGCAAATCCTCGTCCGTCAAGGGGACGGATTCGCTCGCTCGCGAACAGAGCCGTTCGTACTCTTGCTCCGGCAGCAAGACGAAGCGTTGCCCGGCCACCTCGATTCGCTGAAGTCCAAGCATGGATTAGTCCTCCTCTTCATGGTTCCAGCAGCGCATCGACGAACGTCGCCGGGTCGAACAGTTGCAGGTCGTCGATCTGTTCGCCGACGCCGACGTACTTGACCGGGATTCCCATCCGTTCGCGGATCGCGACGACGACGCCCCCCTTGGCGGTTCCGTCGAGTTTGGCGAGGATCAGCCCCGTACACTCGATCGCGTCGGAAAAACTCTGGGCCTGGCTGAGTCCGTTCTGTCCGGTGGTGGCGTCGAGAACGAGCAGGCGTTCGTGCGGTGCCCCTTCGATGATTTTCGAGGTAACGCGGCGAATCTTGCCGAGTTCGTCCATCAGGTTTTTCTGCGTCTGCAGACGTCCCGCCGTATCGATGATGATCACGTCGGCGTTCTGTGCGACTCCCTGTTCGCACGCAACGTGGGCGACGCTGGCCGGATCGGTTCCGCTGGGTCGAGTCACGATGTCGCAACCGATCCGCTGGCTCCAGAGAGTCAATTGTTCGACGGCGGCCGCCCGAAAGGTATCTCCCGCTCCGAGGACGACTTTTTTTCCGGCTTTGACGCAATAGTTGGCGAGTTTGCCGATCGACGTCGTCTTGCCGACTCCGTTCACTCCAGCGACGAGAATGACCGTCGGTTTGCCGGCCTGCATATTGAGCGGAGAGAGAGGATCGTCGATGTCCCAGCGGGCTTCCCCTTCACCGACGAGCAAAGAAAGCAACTTGGCTTTGACGGTCGCCCAGATGTCGTCGATCACGACGGTTCGCCCACCGTGCTTTTCGCGGAGTTCCTCGACGATCGCCAGCGACGCCTGCACCCCCATGTCGGACTGAATCAGCCGGGCTTCGAACTGTTCCAGTTTGTCTTCATCGAGAATTTCCCCCGCCCGAAACAGGTCGCGCACATCGGTGCGGAGTACCTGCTTGGTCTTCTGCAAACCCTTTTTCAGCTTATCGAACAGGCCCATGCCTGGTGAATCCTTTTGTCGGGGGAAAACGGTGTAAGAGTCGAAGAGTGTAAGAGTAGAAGGTGGAAAGGCTCAATTCAATCGAGACACAAGTTCTCTGCTCACCTTCTACTCTTTCACCTTCTCTACTCACTTCACCAATTCATCAAACCGGGCCGCCGCAGCTTTCCAGCGGTTTCGGTCGGTCGGCTCGAATTGTTTGATGTCGGTCGAGTTGTGGACGACTTCTCGGATTTCCGCGAGCGAACCGATTTCCCCCTGAGCGCGGGCCTGGACGAGGACGTTTCCCATCACCGTTCCCTCGACCGGACCGGCAATCACGGGGCGTCCGCAGGCATCGGCGGTGAACTGGTTCAGAAGCGTGTTCTTCGAGCCTCCTCCGACGATATGAATCACTTCGACAGGCGTGCCGGTCAGTTCCTCCAGTTGTGAGAGGACGACGCGATATTTGAGCGCGAGGCTCTCCAGCGCGCAGCGGGCAAGCTGACCTTCGGTCTCCGGTTCAGGCTCTCCGTGTTTGCGGCACCAGTCGCGAATGGCGGTCGGCATGTCGGAGGGACTCAGAAACGCGGGATCGTCGGGATTGATCAGCGAGCGGAACGGTTCGGCGACCGACGCCCGTTGAGCGAGCTGTGCGAAATCGACCGATTTGCCCGAGCGGATCAGCGACTCGCGAATCTCGGAGATCAGCCACAGTCCCATAATGTTCTTGAGCAGCCGATAAGTGCCGTCGACGCCCCCTTCGTTGGTGACATTGAGTTCCAGCGCGCGGGGAGTCAGGATCGCCTCCTGCACTTCGACACCGAGCAGAGACCATGTTCCCGAGCTGAGATAGGCCCAGTTCGCTTGGCCGGTAAATTCGGTCGGGACAGCGACGACGGCGGCTCCGGTATCGTGGGTGGCGGGGGCGATGACGTCGATCCGGGGGAGTCCGGTTCGCTCGGCGATGTCGCGGCGAAGCTGTCCGAGTTTCGTGCCGGGCGAGACCACTTCTCCGAACATGTCGGTGGGGATGTCGAACTTTCGCAACAGGTCGAACGACCAGTCGCGGGTTTTGGCGTCGTAGCATTGGCTCGTCGTGGCATTCGTGAACTCGACCACGCGCGAACCAGAAAGACACCAGTGGAAAAAGTCGGGCATCATCAGAAACTGATCGGCGAGATTCATCAGTTCGGGATTCGTCCGCTGCATCGCGATCAGTTGATACAGTGTGTTGATTTCCATGAACTGCAGGCCGGTCGAGCGAAAGATTTCCTCCCGGCTGGCGCGTTGGAGTGCGGCCGCCATCATGCCCTGCGTGCGTTTATCGCGGTAGTTGTACGGCTGTCCGAGGATTTCGTCGGTTTTCGAAAGCAGGACGTAATCGACGCCCCAGGTATCAACTCCGATCGAGGCGATGTCGCTGCCGAACTCCCCTTTCGCCTTGAGCAATCCCTCCTGAATTCCGCTCCAAAGGTGCAGCACATCCCAGCGAAGCGAACCGCCGAGGTTGACCGGCCCGTTGTCGAAACGGTGCAGCTCCTTGAGTTCGATTTTGTGTCCGTCAAACAGTCCGGCGACGACGCGTCCGCTCGACGCGCCCAGGTCGGCCCCCAGATAACAGCGTGCAACCATCTGATCTCCCCGTTTCGAGCGGCGTATGTGGAAACCGCATCATAACGGGAGAGCCAGTCCGGCGAAATCCACCGCTTCGGAGAGCTACGGCTTCTACCAGAGATTCTGACAGCCCAACGTTCGAAGTGTGGGATGTTCAATCGTCACACGCACTTGGGCAACCGGCGATACACGCGAATCTGATTAAATTCTCCCTCGAACAACTTTCCCGTATTCCCAATCCCCGAACGGACGATCGGACCCACTCCCAATTTACTCACCAACCAGTTTCGTTCAATTTTACGAAGGATATTGCCAACGGGAAGTGCTTCCTCCATCGAAACGCGCTGGAGAAACATTCAGATGCGGAAGGCCAAAAAAATGCAAGGCTCAAGAGCCTCAACGACCGATATTCACACGACACTCCGCCGCGATTCAACTGTCGAGAAGTTCTCGCGTCGCCTGAAGTTCGTCTGCCAGTCCGTCAACCAACGACGGCTGTCGGTCTCCGGGAAGCACGGACCACGTGTAAGTCTCGACTTCGAGGTGGGGGGTCTGATCGAGCGCAGCGACCGTTTTCAGGGCGATTTTCAGTTCGTTGCGGGTGGTCCCGAGCGGACCGAGCGAGTCGGCATTCACTGGAACGTGATAATGGATTCGCCAGCGGTCGGCGTCCCGGAAGTGAGGCGGGGGATCGAGGCACAACTCTCCGCTCAGGTCGGTGACGGTGCGGATTGTTCCATCGTCGAAGCGGGCAAACGTCTGGTGCAGGTAACGCGGCTCGACGAATTCCGCCAATCGCCGGCGTCCCGCTTCGTTCTCCGCGGGATCCGGCAGGTCAATAGCGCAGGTAATATGAATTTTATTCAGGCGAATTCCGGCCGCATCGATCGCACGCAGCGACGCGTCGACATCTTCGAACTCGACCGCCTGATGACAAACGTCGTAACAGACGCCGATCGATTCGCGGACCAGTTCTCGCTTTCCGAGTGTCGCCGCGTATTCTCCGAGTTTTGCAAAGAAATCGATCGTTTCGGAGGTCGTCTCCAGCAGACAGAGCGGCTCCGGCTCGATCGCCAGCCGGATCCGCTTGCCCGTTGACTCATAAAGCTCCTCGAATTGAATGGCCAACTCGACGAGTTGCTCCATCGCCAGATCGAGAAATCCTTCCGGCCGATCCAGTTGCTTGAATCCCAGCGGGACCGTGGAAATGCTCCCTTCGTCAAAATCTCCCAGTAGCTCCGCCAGTACGGCCGCACATTTGAACGTATAATCGAGACGCCGCGGATCGCTCCAGTCGGGCAGGTAAACCTGTTCTTTCACCCGATCGGAGTGAAAATTTCCGTACGGAAATGCATTGAGCGTATAGCAGGAGAGCTTCATTTCGCGAACTTCCCTGCAGAAATCGTTTAACGCATCCCTCGAGCCGACAAGTTCTTCGATCACCGGTTGTGCCAGCCACAATCCGGCTGCGGGAAATGATTTAAGTCGTTCTCCGACGGGAACGGTGTATTTTCGCAGTCCGTCGAGAACTTCCCGGGGAGTCAGCCCGGGATGCACGTTGGTGCAATACCCCAAAGGAAGAGTGCTTAATGTCATGGCGTAGTTTCGGGGAAAAAGCGGAGGGGAGAGTACATGCAGTTGACGGTAGCGATTGCCTCAACCTATTCTGGGGGTATTGCATTTCGGTTGGATGTCTGAAATGCAGATGTTCCAGAACAGCTTTTCGACTCTGTTCTGGAAAAATCGGAAGAACCTTTTCTACTGCCGGGGGTTTATTTCCCGTCAGAATCAACCAGATGATGAACCGTTTGGAGTTCTGTTGTCAACAACAAGCGAACTGAAAATACCCGTCTTCCTGAGAGACCCTGATGTGGCGCTGATGCTCCGCGTCAAGGCCGGCGAAGAAGCTGCCTTCGTGCGTCTCGTCGAGAGTTATCAGGATCGGCTGATCGGTCTGTTTTTTCAATTGGTGAAAGACCGTACGGCGGCGGAAGATTTGACTCAGGAAACGTTTCTCCGCGTGTACCGCGCCCGACACGGCTATGAACCAACGGCGAAATTTTCGACGTGGTTGTTTCATATTGCACACAATCTGGCCAGCAACAAGCGGCGAGATAAAGGACGCCGTCGAGAGGTCAATCTCGTCTCGTCCGATTCGGGACCGCTCGGAGCCAGACCCCAGGAACAACTGATTCCGGAAAAGTCGGGGATGATGCCGAGCCGTCAACTCGATAAATCCGAACTACAGAACGTCGTGCAGGAGGCGCTCGACAGCCTGAACGAACGCCAGAAAATGGCGGTTCTGCTGCATAAATTTCAGGGGATGAGTTACGCCGATGTGGCCGAAACGATGGAACTCACCCCGGCTGCCGTCAAATCGTTGTTGTCGAGAGCCAGAGAATCACTGCGAGGAAAACTCGAATCCTACGTGAAGTAAGTGGTGAAACAAACTGCCGCAAGAGGGGAATTCGCCAATTCAAACGGTGCCTGTATTATGAGCAAGATTAAACGACTGAATCCGGAAGATCGAGAAAATCTCGTCGCCTATCTCGACGGAGAACTGGACGATTCGACAACCAGCGCCGTCGAAGAGGTCCTTTCGGAAAGTCAGGTTGCCCGCCACGAAGTCGAAATGCTGACGCGGACCTGGGAAATGCTCGATCTGATTCCCAAAGAACACGCTTCGCCGGACTTCACGCAAACCACCCTTCAAACCGTTCGCCTCGCCGATGCGAACGAACCGGGAATGACCTCCGAGCAGGTGGTGCCTTACCTGCGGCTGGCGATGGGGATCCTGATCTGGCTCTCGGGAACCGTTCTGGCCTCCTGGGCCGGTTTCATGATTACTCGCGCGTGGACCCCCAATCCCGCAGAGGAGTTGATTCGGGATTTACCGGTCGTCGAAAATCTCCATCGGTACCAGAAACTGGAACTGAAAGATCAGGGAATGATCGAGTTTCTACAGGAACTCGAACGGCAACGGAAGGAGTTGCTCGATGTCCAGCCCTAAACTTCCTCGCCTGAAAACCATGATGTTTGTCTCGGCGCTGCTCTGCGTCAGCCTGGTGCCTCTGGTGTACGCCGCGTTCAATCGCACTGCGGAGCAGCAACAGCATTTCGACAAGATCGTCAACATGACCGAGAGCGACCGTCGTCAGCTCGAACACAATTTCCAGACGTTTCAGAATCTCCCGCCCGAAAAACAGGAACAGTATCGAGAGTTGCACGCTCAGTTGCATGGAGAGTCCAAGCATCTACAGAACGTGCTGCTGGAATACAACGAATTTCTGCGTTCGCTCGATCCGATCGATCGCTTCGACATCGAACGCGAGACGAGTTACCTGGGGAAAATGCGGGCGATCAGAAACGTCATCAGCCGTCAAAATGACGAATCGCAACGACAGTTGGAAATGCTTCAGCAATCGTTCGCGAATACCCAGCGTCGATCGCATTGGAACAGCGATCGCGAGCGATCCGTCAGCGGCTTCAGTCCGTTGAACGCCGATGAAATTGCCGGCCTGACTCGAGTTTTCGAATCGCACCAGAAATTGACGGGTACGCAGCGAACTCTCCTGGATCCGCTCGAGGGAGTCGATCGCCTGGCTCAAATTCTCTCCCTCGCACTCACGGCGAGCGGAGGATCAGAAACCAAGCCGTTTTTCAATTCGCAAGTCGTCCACGAAATGATTGCCGCACTGAGCGAAGACCGCAGGAACTGGTATCAGAAATCGATCGAAAACCGCGCGGACGCGGAGCGGAAATTCGACGAACAGGTGCAAGCCGGAAAAGCCGATGCCAACGATCCACCGTACTATCTGCGAAAGCCGCTGGAAGAGTTTCACGAGATGGTACTGATCAGTTCGTGTCTGCGGACATTCCATCAATCGCTCGAGGATGCCGCTCCGACCCCCGAAGAAATGCCCGCCTTTATGAAAAAACTCCCTCCCGACGAGCGGGAAGAATTACTGAAGAAACACCCCGGAGACCTCTACGACGAGCTCGTGAAGGAATATTACGAACGGGAAGGGGCGTCGCCACTTTCCAAGGCCACGAAAACTATTCAGGAACTGGCGGCCAAAAGAATGCCGAAAGGGGGCTCCCCCCGCGGACGATCCGGGCCGGGACGCCCCGGCAGCGGAAGCGGCCGCCCCGGTGACAACCGGGAGCGACCGGGAGAATCTCCGCGCGAAAATCCCAGAAATGATCCTGATGGAGACGCGAGAGGGGCCGGTTTCCCGGACCGAATTCGCGGTTTCCGCAACGAGCAGCGCGAAGCTCTCAAACCCGACGATTCCAGTACGCAGTCGTTTGACTGATCACACCACACACTCACTCGAGAGAATCTGATGCACGTGAATGCGAAACTGCTTGCGCTGGGATCGTTGTTGCTTTGTTCTCGCGCCGCGGCGTTCGAGGGAGAAAAATCGTTCGCACTGCCGAACGGGCAAAAACTCCCGCTGATTCTTCACGAAGACTTCTCCGCCAGTGCCGATCGCTGGGAACCGACCGACAAGTCGGCCTGGGAACTCCAGACGGAGGGGGAGAAGAAAATATTCGCGCTGATCAAAAAGCAGAGCGATTTCAAACCGCCCGTCCGCTCACCGTTCAACCGGGCTTTGCTGAAAGACGTGGTCGTCTCGGATTTCGTACTCGACGTGAAACTAAAATCCACCATTCCCGATTACGATCACCGTTCGCTCTGCCTGTTCTTCGGATACAACGACGACTCGCATCTGTATTACGTCCACTTCGGCAAAAAGACCGACGATCACGCCAACCAGATCTTCATCGTCAACGACGAACCCCGCACAAAAATCTCTCTGAAAACCACTCCGGGAACCGCTTGGGACGACGAGTGGCATCACGCGCGAATCGTCCGCAACGCGAAGAGCGGTGAAATCCTCGTCTACTTCGATGACATGAAAACTCCGGTGATGCGCGCCGTGGATAAAACTTTCTCGTCCGGACGAATCGGCATCGGCTCGTTCGACGATACCGGCCACTTCGACGAAGTCACTCTCTACGGGAACAAGGCCGCGAAGTGAGCGGGTGAGCTTGTCGTGTTGGGAATGAAAAAAAACGCCCGGAAAAAATTCCGGGCGTTTTTTTAATCCCTCGCGTCTCGCTCAGAGAGGCTTGCCCTGTTCGTCCAGTTCGCGAATAAAGATATTCTTGAACTTGAGCGTGTTTCCGTGATGTTGCAGTTCGATCTGACCGGTCTTGTAGACCGGTTTCTCGCGTTCCCAGAAGTTTTCCAACACGACGCCGTCGACGACCAGTTTGTCGTTCAGCCAGACCCAGACCTGCTCATCGACCATTTTGATTTTGAATCGGTTCCACTCGCCGATCGGCTTATCCGCCGCGAGGCTCGGCTTGCTGGGATGCTTCTGATTGTTGTAAAGTCCGCCCGAACCGACACCTTCCCATTCTCTCGGATCCCAGATCTGAATCTGAGGTGTTCCCCGGACGTAAATGCCGCTGTCCCCTTTGTCGAGAATCAGCCAGTCCACATACATTTCGAAATTGCGATAATCCTTCGCCGTGCAGAGGCTCTGCCCTTTTCCATCGTAAATCAGAATGCCGTCCTCGACCGACCAATGCTCGCGCATCTGCTGGTCCGCCTTTTCCTGAGCTTCGGCGAGTTCTGCTTCCGACATCGCGGCCCGGGTTATGGGGCTGCCCACCAGTCCTTTCCAACCGGTCAGGTCTTTTCCATTAAACAAAGTCTGAAAGCCTTCAGGCGGAACGTTGAGTTTCTGGTCTTCGGCGTGAAGCTCTGCCGAGAACGCCGAGAAAACTGTCAAACAAATCGAAAAGCAAATCTGAGTTCGCAGCATGGTTCCGCACTCCTGGTGTCCATTTGGTTGGAAGAAAGACAAGCAGCTTGAACGGATCATCTTAACGGGAATCGATGAACGATGCTCGATTTTTTTTCGACGACGCTCACGGCAGAAACCGGCTGCGTTCCTCGGCGGTCGGAATCCGGCACGTTTCCTTCTTTCCGAACAGCGAATAGCGAGAGGAGGCCACGAGGCGGTAACCGAGATCGCGTAGCGGCCACGGTATCAGCCACAGCAGCGTTCCGCAGAACGACCAGCCTCCTCCGAGCAGCCAAAGCAGTCGCACGACCGCTGCCGAGCGTTTGTAAAGCACCTGAGGCGTCTGGAGGACGATTGTGTTGAGATCGGTCACATCTTGCGGGGAAAGTGCCCTTCGGGCGGTTTCCCCCTGGAGCGGTGCAAACAGAATCCGCTGATTCCGGTCTCGCCGCAGCAGAAAATCGACCGTCCGATTGCAGAGTCCGCACACTCCGTCGAAAAACAGCACATTTTCGGGCAAATCTTCGTTCATCGTCATCAGCTTCCGGGGAACTGCGGAATTAACTGTCCTCAGTTCGGAAAGATCACCGGAAAATGCGGCAGATTTCTCCGGTGAAGGGGGTTAAATTATAGCGATCGTACCGGTTTGTGCACCTCGGCGATCGATCCGGGTGACTGATTTCCCGGCATTTGGGAATCTTGTTCGAGAACGAAAAACCTTGCCAAAAGGCTCTGCCGATAGTGAAATAGGACTTGTCGATTGTGGAACGTCCCGATTCGAGCATGCTGGGGGAGCCTCCCTCTCTTCGATCGGTCAACGACTCTCAACAACCTGACCACAACATGAATTGAACGAGATGGCGGTCGGACTGCAACAATTCGGACTCCGGAAATTTTCCGTCGATCCTCCCGAGCGGAATCTCTCGCCGTGTTCGTTCCGCAGCTATTCGACCGCCTGGGGTCTTTCGTTGTTCGTCCATCTCGGGATTCTCCTGCTGCTCGGGTTGTGGATCGGCGAACAGAGTGACCCCGTGAAAACACTCGAGACCTCGCATTTTCAATGGACGGAAGAACTTACGATTCCCACCTTCGAAACCACCGAATCGACTCCGACCGCGGCCTTGAAAACGGAGGCCGCCGAACAATCCGATTTGACGGCGGTGTTCAATGCGAGTTCGTCCGTCTCGACCGTCGAACCGGTGTTGCGGACAACTCTGTTACCCGCTCCGGAAGAACTCACGCTCTCCCCCGCCGCTCTGACGGAATACGTCGGCGCGCTGACGGGATTGTCGAAAGCGGGGGACGGGGCCGGGCTGGGAGCGGGAGACGGATTGTTCGGAAGTACGAGCGGCGCCAATTCGTTCGTGTTCGTACTCGACCGCTCGCGCAGCATGAATCAGCCTCACCAGTTCAGCGACCAGTCAACCCGCTTCGAACGCCTGCAGCAGGAATTGATCGGTTTCATCAACCGGCTCGAACCTTCTCAGTCATTTTTCGTGATCTTCTTCGACGAACAGACGATTCCCATGCCTGCCGAAGGAATGGTCCCGGCCACGGACGTCAACAAGCTCCGCTACCTGAACTGGGTCCGAAAGCTCACTCCGGACGGTCGGACCGACCCGCGCGTGGCCATTAAAATGGCGATCAAACTCGCACCCGAGCAGATCTTCTTTCTGTCGGACGGTGAGCTTGACCCCAACTTTCAGAAACAGATTCTGAAACACCCCCCCGGCAAGTCGGCGTTGAACAGCTACTCGTTCGGAATGCACGGCGGAGAATTCATGAAGGTACTCGCCGAAAAGCACGGCGGTCAGTACACCTTTATCCCGTGAATGATATCGCGTGATCGAGCCGCGCCGTCGAGGGAAATTCCGCGATCGCGCGGTGCTCACGCGCTGCGTTCCAGCGAGGGATCGTAAAGCCGAAACGTTCGGATCAAGACCGCGCAGGTCGTGAGGGCCATCACCCAGCCGATCGCGTTCAATCCCACCCAAAAAATGCCTCGTTGATTCCAATGCAGCAGATCGTGCATCTGTTTGGAAATCTGTGCCCAGACGAGGATGATTCCGATGATCATCCCGAACAGGATGCCCTTGGCGGTAAACGTCAAAATCGTGCGCAGAAAGACCTCGAAGCCCTCTTCGTTGACGCGATGAGGAAACCACAGAAAGATCAGATTATCCAGCGCGAAGAAAAACACGACGAGGGGAAGCATCATCGAAAGAGTTCCCACCAGATTCGCCGCCCAGACGGGACGCAGCGCGACCGCGATCGACAATACCACCGCTTGAAACAAAAACGTCAAAATCACGGGCGTCAGAATTTGACCCACCACGATAGAAGTAGGAGAGAGCGGCAGCATCTTGAGCGTCGACAGCCGATCGTAGTCCCGCCGAAAATCGAACTTCAAAGCCGACGGGAGCAGCACGAACGAATAGAACAACACGCTGGCACTGAGCGTCAGATAGTTCGTCATCGGCAAAAATAACGGAAACAGCGCCATCAGCGCGGGGATCAACAGCGAGACCAGCACGCTGACCGGATAATCGCGGACCCCCTGAAATTGTCTCCAGCAGACAGGCCCGACCCCCTTCAGGTGAGGGATCGAGATCAGCCGGAACAGCGTCCCCTGTTTCGCCGCGAGGGTCTGGCGATCGATGGCCCCCTCCGTCTCGAACTGCAAC
>DATKCB010000228.1:0-4756 GCA_035513495.1 Planctomycetaceae bacterium
GTTTTTCGTTCGCTGGATGCACTCACCGATCCGGATCGTCCCCGGGATGGAAATGCCGTCGATCGGACAGAAACCGGTCGAGCACGTTTTGAACGGCAACATCGAGCAGCAGCTCAACGTCATCTGGAAGGGACTCAACGATAAAAATTTCACAGTGCCGACCAACCCTGCTTCGGTCGAGCAGTTCTGGCTGGTGAAGCCGGAAGGTCCCGCACGGATTCTGCGGGATGTCTTCTCGATGCCCGAGAGTGCGGGGGGAGGCTACGTGGCCCGCTCGTTCGCGGTCGGGTTCCCGAACGGGCACAGCGTGTTGTTCGATCTGGACCGCTACGAAGTGCGTCAATGGACCGTTGGCGACTTTGCCGGTCAGAGAACCGAGGGAAAAAGCTGGTACTGGGACATGGCGGGGGTTCCTGTATTGAATCTGCCCGAGGATTCGTCGCGGTTCGTACTGCGGTGGGACAACAAGACGGTTCCGCTGGAGTTCCGCGAGTCGCAGGCGGGAGAACTGGTTTCGTATCGCCCCGAAGGAAAAGGAGTTCGTCTGCACTTCAAACTGCGGTTTAAAAGCGACGCCCCGGCAGCGGAAGGCTGGCGCGTCGATCTGGAGGAGTTCTGGTCGCCGATCGACAAGATGGGCATGGCGGGATCCGGCTGGCGACGTTCGATTCATGCGAAAGGAGTTCCAGCGGGAGCCGAACTGGTCCTGCAAGTTCCAGAGACGGTCTCACAATCGTTCGACATCGTTTATCGGACAGATAGTGAAGAAAACCCGTCGACCGAAGGGCAAAATCACTCGTTCCGCAAACAACTGGAGATTGAATACCTCTCCCGATTTTCAACGCAACAGCTCGATGTGAAAGAGAATCCACCGTTGATTTCCGAACCCGATCAGCTCACGACGATTCCGGGATTCGAGGCGGTCCGGCTTCCGCTCGATACGAAGATCATGCCGACCGCGTTCCACTGGGATCAGAACGGACAGTTGATCTTCACGTCACTCGAAGGACATCTGTATCGAGCGATTGACTCGAACGAAGACGGCATCGAAGATTCGCTCCAGATGATCGAAGAAGGTCTGGCGGCACCGTATGGAGTGATGCCGGTTGGCGACAGTCTGCTCGTGGCTCACAAGCCGGAACTGCTGCTGCTCAAGGACACCGACGGAGACGGCCGGGCCGACGAGCGGGAGGTTTTCTCGTCGGGATGGGGGTATTCCGACAATTATCACGACTGGACGACCGGCTTCGCCGTCGATGCCGAAGGAAACCTGTTCGTCGGACTGGGGAGCGATTACGCGCAGCCGACACGTCCATCAGACCGCGCGAAGTGGAGAGGGTCGGTGCTTAAGATTTCTCCCGCAGGAGAAGCCGAACCGTTCTCGTTCGCGTTTCGCTATCCGACCGGCATCGCGTTCGATTCGAAAGGCCGGTTGTTCGCGACCGACAATCAGGGCGTGCAGAACACGTTCAACGAACTGAATCATCTGCAAGAAGGACGCCATTATGGAGTTCCCGCGCGATACGAAACCAACCGGGACGCCGAGGAGACACCCCCCGCGATCCAGATCCCTCATCCGTGGACGCGGACGATCAACGGGATCGCCTTCATCCCCGAGGACTTGCCCGCGCTCGAAGAGTTTGCCGGGCATGGGCTTGGTTGCGAACTCAACAGCCGCTTGCTGATTCGGTTCACGCTGCAGGAAGTGAGCGGAGTCGTGCAGGGGGCGACGTACTATTTCAGCGAACCGATCGAACAGTCGGTACGGAATAACTTTCTCGGTCCGCTCTCGATTGGAATCTCGAACGAGGGAACCATCTACGTCGGCAGCATTCAGGACGCCGGCTGGATGGGAGGTCAGAACATCGGCACGATCGCGCGTCTGAAACATTCGGGACAGCAACCGAATGGGATTCGCGAATTGACGGCGACTCCGAACGGTTTCCGGATCGAGTGTTTTCATCCTGTCTCGAAACCGCTCGCCGAAACGATCGGCAACTATCAGATCTCCGGGTACACGCGCCACTGGGGGGGAGCGTACGCGACTCCCGATTCCGAGCGGCATCGCGGGGAAATCACGGCGGTTGAACTGTCGAAGGACGGCCGCACGATCGACCTGAGCGTTCAGGGATTGCGGGAAGGTTTTGTGTACGAAGTGACCTGTTCGAAACTTGTTCCCGAGGGAGAATTGTTTTTTCCTGAAACCGGTCATTACACGTTGCACAAGATACCTGCGAAGTGAATTGTTGAATTCATGATCGGCTTGCTCAATCTTTTGAAACCCGTCGGACTCACCTCGCGGGATGTCGTGAATCGCGTTCAGCGACTGGTTCGACCGGACAAGGCCGGTCATGCGGGAACGCTCGATCCGCTGGCGAGCGGGGTGCTGGTGGTGTGCGTCGGCAAAGCGACTCGCTTGATTTCCTACGTTCAGGACCGACCGAAGAACTATCGGGGGACGTTCGAGTTCGGCAAGACCAGCGACACCGACGACGCCGAAGGCGAGATCGTCGCGACCGGACTCCTGCGTGAGATTTCAAGTGCAGAGTTTGAGCGCGTGCTGCCGAAATTTGTCGGTCGAATCTCGCAACTTCCTCCGCGTTACTCCGCCGTACACGTCGAAGGGCGGCGGGCGTACGATCTGGCTCGTCAAGGAAAGGAATTCGAGATCGCACCGCGCGAAGTGCAGATCGATTCTCTCGACATCGTGGAGTGGAACTTCCCCCGGGTCACGCTCGACATTGTGTGCGGTTCGGGAACTTACATTCGCTCGCTGGGGCGCGATCTGGGAGAAACACTCGGGTGCGGAGCGTACATGACTGATCTGATCCGCACGGCGGTGGGAGAGTTCGAACTTGCCGACGCGCTTCCGCTGGACGACCTGTCGAAAGACCTCATTCTCGACAATCTGATTCCGGCCGGCGAAGCGGTTCGGCATCTCCCTTCGGCCCTCTGCGAAGAACTTGATAAGCCCGGCATTCTGAATGGAAAAAGATTTGTGCCGAAGTCCATCCGTGTCACAGACGACAAGTCCCTCGTGGCGGTTTATGATGACTCCGACGAACTGGTCTGTCTGGCCGAGCCTGGCGCCTCCGGACAACTGCAACCGCGACAGGTGTTTTTGAGTCGATAGGTTGAGCCGGTTTTTTTAAGAGACGATAACATCTCCGCAAAAACCGCGGGGGATCATGGAATTATCCGACACACGAAGGCTCAATCCGCGTACAACGACTATCGATTCAAGTTCCTTTTAGAATTTCTTTTTCTCATGTTGTTCTTTTTTGCCGCCTGTTTTGTTCCGGCGTTCGCGGTGTCGATCATCGCGACGGGGGCGATGCGACCGCTCGCTCCGAAATGGGGACTGGTGGATCAGCCGGCGGCGCGCAAGGTGCATGTGGTTCCGACTCCGCTGGGGGGTGGAATCGGGATCTGGCTGGGAGTCGTGCTGACGGTTGCGTCCGCACAACTGGTCGTCTGGTATTTGTCGAGGATGGAAACTCTTCCCGGCTGGATTCCCGAACTGCTTCGTCCGCATCTGTCGGGAGTCCTGATGCAATCATCGAAGCTGTGGCTGATTCTGGGAGCGGGCACGGTTCTGTTCGTGATGGGATTGCTCGACGATCGGTTCGGGATTCCGTGGCAACCTCGGCTGCTGATTCAGTTGGGAGTTGCCTGCTTTCTGGTTTTTGTCGTAGATATTCGGGCGACCGTGTTCGCTCCGACGCCGTGGATCGGAGCCACTCTCAGCGTGATCTGGCTGATGGTGCTGATCAACTCGGTCAATTTTCTCGACAACATGGACGGACTATCGTCAGGGATCGGGTTGATTTCCGCGACGATCTTTGCATTTTTAATGCTGACCGGGACTGCGGAACCGCGGTGGCTGGTGGCGGGAATGTTGTTGATCCTGGCGGGATCGCTGGCGGGCTTTCTGGTTCACAACCGCCCGCCCGCGAAAATCTTCATGGGCGATTGCGGAAGTCAATTTCTCGGCATGATGCTGGGTTGTCTGACTCTGCTGGGAACGTTTTACGACGAATCGACATCGAGTACGCACGTGGTGCTTGCTCCCTTGTGCGTGTTGGCGATTCCGTTGTACGACATCTGTTCGGTGATCCTGATTCGTCTCTCGCAGAAACGTTCGCCGTTTCAGCCCGATAAAAGTCATTTTTCGCATCGTTTGGTAGAACTCGGATTGAGCAAACCGAAGGCGGTCCTCACGATTCATCTGGCGACGCTGACGACGGGCGTCGCGGGAATCTTGATGTATCGGGTTTCCGACTGGACTTCGGCGCTGCTCATCGTGGGGTTGATCCTGTGCGTCTTGTCGATCGTCGCAATTCTGGAAGCAGCGGTCCTGCATCGCCCCAATGCGAAGGATTCTGCGACAGCAAATCCGAACGAAGAACTCTGAAATGTCGAAACGAGTCTTGCAATCCGATCCGCCGAACTCCGGAAGACGCGGATCGTTTGTTATGCAGATCCTGTTGGGAGGGTTGATCTGCTGGCGGCTGATGCAGGTCCCCGAGAGTTCGATTCTGGGAGAGACGCTGTGGGTCGCGCTGGCTACCATTGCAGCATTGGTCGTGTGGGCCGGACTGCAACTCTTCTCGAATCGGGATTTCGTACGATTCGACCGCTGGGATGCACTCGTCTGGCTGACGATCGCAGGTCACGCGATGTCGATGGCGCTGTTGTGGAAGTGGGGCGGCGACAAGCGGGCGGGAATCAATTTGTGCTGGGAGTGGGTTTCGCT
>DATKCB010000229.1:0-5616 GCA_035513495.1 Planctomycetaceae bacterium
GAACCCGATTGCGGCCATCAAACCCGCAGCGAGTTCCTGGTGGAGTCGAATCAGTGCGGGATGGTCGGCGATGCCGGCCCAGACAACGCGAAGAAGGCCTCTTTCTGGAAAAGCTCCCACGCCGATCAGGTCGAGTGAAAAGCGAGGAACTTCAACCTCTGAGAGCACCGTTTTGACGAGTTCCCGCTCTTCAGTTGTGATTTGTCCGAGATAGTGCAGTGTGACGTGCATTTTATCCGGGTGGACGAGCTTCACGCCGGGAAGTCTGGGAGGTCTGATTTGAGCGAGAGATTCTCTGACGGGGAGAGGCAGCGGAACGGCGAGGAAACAGGTCGGCATGCCTTGTCCGGGACGAGGGATTGATCGGCAATATCGGAGACAGTCGAGATGTCATTGACCATAATCAAACTTTCGCGTCCGATGCAAGTTTTTCAGAAATGTGAGCAAATCTACTTTTTCGACGAGTCGAGCAAAATAATTGTGATCCGCGCGGGACTGGTTCTCGTAAAATCCTTGCCGTCGTCTGTTCCAAACGGCACAATGCGGGAAACGCAGAGATCATTTGCACTTTTTCAGACCGGGAGAGACTGATGGGGCTGTTCGAAAAGTTGCGTAACGAATTGATCGACATCATCGAATGGGTCGATGATTCGCGGCACACGCTCGTCTGGCGGTTTCCTCGGTATCACAATCAGATCAAAAACGGCGCTCAGCTCATCGTCCGGCCGGGACAGATGGCGATCTTCGTACATCGCGGACAGATCGCCGATGTGTTTGAGCCGGGGCATTACACGCTCACCACCGACAACCTTCCCATCCTGTCGACGATCATGGGCTGGAAGTATGGTTTCGACAGCCCCTTCAAGGCGGAAGTCTATTTCGTCAGCACGCGGCAGATTACTGATCTGAAATGGGGCACGCCGAATCCGATCATGCTCCGCGATCCCGACTTCGGACCGATCCGCCTCCGCGCGTTCGGCACGTACACACTGAAAGCCGTCGATCCGAAAGCTCTCTTGACCGAACTGGTCGGAACCGACTCGGAATTCGAGACCGAAGAAATTCAGGAACTGCTCCGATCGACGATTATCTCAGCGTTTGCCGATCTGATCGGCTCGTCCAAGGTCGCCGCGCTCGATCTGGCCTCCCGCTACCGGGAGTTCGGCGAAGAGCTGCGCAAAGCGGCCGTCGAACGCGTCGATGACGAATACGGACTCGACATCCCTCAGTTGTTTATCGTGAATATCTCGCTGCCCGAAGAAGTCGAGAAGGCGTTGGATACACGATCGAGCATGGGGGTCATCGGCGACATGGGGCAGTTCCAGCAGTACCAGATGGGACAGGCGATGCTCTCCGCCGCGGAGAATCCCGCCGGAGGAGGTGCCTCGGAAGGCATGGGGCTCGGGATGGGTTTCGCGATGGCCAATCAGATGGTTCGCGGAATGGGACAAGCCGGTGGCCTGGGTGCCGCTCCGCCGCCGCCGCCCGGAGCCGCATGGCATGTCGCAGTCAACGGAAATACTCAAGGCCCATTCACTCCTCAACAGCTTGCTCAAGGTGTTTCGGCGGGACAGCTCACGCCCGAATCGCTGGTCTGGACGAACGGACAAGCAGAGTGGTTACCGGCAGGACAGGTTCCTCAACTGGGAGGACTGTTTGCCGCCGCGACTCCGCCACCACCACCGCCTCCACCCGCTTCGTAACGGTCAGTTGAATCGTGAAAAGATTGTTTCGGCTGCTGCTCTGGTTTTCGCTGGCGCTGCTCGTTCCCGCGATTCCATTCCTGCTGATGGGAGAGGGTTTCGAACAACGTCAACTCGAGTGGATTCGAGGAGGGCTTTCGTCCTCGCAACTGTTCGGCGGAGTGGTTCTGCTGCTGGCGGCTGATCTGTTTCTGCCCGTCCCCTCGACCGCCGTTTCGACGTACGCCGGAGGAACGCTCCCTTGGGGATCGGCGTTCGTCGCGGTGTGGAGCGGCTTGATGCTCGGAAACGCGATCGGTTTTTTTCTGACCCACCGCCTGGGACGACCGTTCGCCGAGCGTTACGCCAAACCCGAAGACTTGAATCAACTGGACCAGCTCAGTCAGAAATACGGTTTGACGATCCTGATCGTCACCCGCGCGCTGCCGCTAGTGGCGGAAGCGTGCGTGCTGCTGATGGGAGTCACAAAACTGCCGTGGACACGCTTTCTCCTGGCAGTCGGGTTGTCGAATCTGGTGATTGCGGCCGTGTACGTCTCGATCGGAGCCTGGTTTCGAGACTCCCCCGCTCTGCCCATCGCAATCGTCGCCTCGGCAGTGATCCCGCTCCTGTTGATCCTTCCTTTGCGTTCACGCCTCGATCGAGTATCTACACATGAGCGATTGGGAGAGGGATAGGTGATTTGGAGGAACTTAACAGACAACGATAAGGGAGTCGAAGATACGGTCTCTTATTGAACAGGAGGAAACAGAGAAAACGGAGGAGAATTATCTCCCTTTCCTCTGTTTCCTCCTGTTCAATTTCTTCATTCCATGGATTCGATGCGGATTTTTTAATAAAAACAATTTGATTTTGAGATCTCCCGTGCGACGTTCGTTACACTGTTGACTTGTCGTCTGTATTTCCCAACATCTCGCATCAAATTAGAGAAACCGAATCGAAATGGAATGGATCACCAGCCCCGAAATTTGGGTCGCATTTTTTTCTCTGACGATGCTCGAAATCGTACTCGGGATCGACAACATCGTGTTCATCTCGATCCTCGCGTCAAAACTTCCCCAGGATCAGCAAGCCAAGGCCCGCACGATCGGGCTCAGTCTCGCGATGATCACCCGCATTCTGCTCTTGTTGATGATCTCGTGGATTATCAAGCTCGTCGATCCGCTGTTCGAACTGTTCGGACAGGAGATCTCGGGGAAGGACCTGATTCTGATCGGAGGCGGTCTGTTTCTGGTCGCCAAGAGTACGACCGAGATCCACCACAAGCTCGAAGGGGACGAGCGGGCCGAGGTCAAAGGGGAGGGAGTCACGTTCGGCGGCGTGATCTTTCAAATTCTGCTGCTCGATCTGGTCTTCTCGCTCGACTCGGTCATTACTGCGGTCGGGATGGTCAAAGAGATCGGTGTGATGATCGCCGCCGTCGTCGTAGCGGTCGGCGTGATGCTGCTTTCGGCGGGTCCGATCAATCGATTTGTGGAGAAACATCCGACCGTCAAGATGCTGGCGCTCAGCTTTCTGCTCCTGATCGGCGTCACACTCATCGCCGAAGGATTCGAACAACACATCTCCAAGGGTTACATCTACTTCGCAATGGGATTCAGTATTTTCGTCGAAATGCTCAATCTTCGGATGCGAAAATCCGAGCGGAAACCGCTGCATCTGTACGGCCCTCCCGCCGACAATCCTTCCCCCAAAACCACTACCCCCTGAGCAGAGGCCAAAGCTTGGTGATCTACGGATCGACCCGTCTGTGTCAGAGTCTGACCGTCGTGTTGTGACGTCTGCTCGAAGCCTTCTCACCAGATTCTTATCCCGCTCCCTCGGTTGAGTCGTTAGGATGAACAGCGGAAATCTTCAGCCCTGTTGTGGAAGGTTTACATGTCACGATGGTTCACGACAATCCTCGGCTTGATCTGCGTCGAGAGTCTGGCTCCCGATCTCGTATGGGGACAGCAGAACGCACACAGCATCGATTTCGCGCGCGATATCCGCCCGATTTTCTCTGACATCTGCTTCAAATGTCACGGACCGGACTCGAATCAGCGGCAGGCCGAATTGCGGCTCGACCGGGAAGATTCCGTCCGCGAACCTCGGGAAGGCCATTCGCTGCTCGTGGCGGGCCATCCCGAACGGAGCGAACTGTTTCGCCGGATCACCTCGGACGCCCCCGACGTCCGAATGCCGCCCCCCGCCCAGGAACGTCAACTGACAGAACAACAGATCGATTCGATCAAGCGCTGGATCGAACAGGGAGCCGAGTGGAAATCGCACTGGTCGTTCGAGCCTCCCCGGCGTCCCGCTCTCCCTGCGGTTTCGAAACCCGACTGGCCTCGGAACGAAACCGATTACTTCATTCTGAACCGTCTGGATCGGGCAGGATTGCAGCCTTCACTTCCCGCCGATCGCCGGACACTGATTCGCCGCGTGTCGCTCGATCTGACTGGCCTGCCGCCGACCACCGAAGAAGTCGAAGACTTTCTGCAGGATGAATCTCCGCAAGCTTACGAACGTGTGATCGATCGCCTGCTGGCGTCGCCCCGCTATGGAGAACACATGGCCGGGGACTGGCTCGACGCGGCCCGATATGCCGACACAAGCGGTTATCAGAACGACGGTCCGCGCGAAATGTGGCGGTGGCGGGACTGGGTCATCGATGCCTTTAACGAGAACAAACCGTTCGACGAGTTCACGATCGAACAACTCGCGGGGGACCTGTTACCCAAGGCAACGCTCGCACAGAAAATCGCGACCGGCTTCAATCGGAATCATCGCGGAAACGCCGAAGGGGGAATCATCCCCGAGGAATTTCAGGTCGAGTACGTCGTCGATCGCGTCGAGACGACGAGCACGGTCTGGCTCGGTCTCTCGCTCGGTTGCGCCCGGTGCCACGATCACAAATACGATCCGTTCTCACAGCGCGAGTTTTACCGCCTGTTCGCGCTGTTCAACAACATTCCCGAGCACGGGCGCTCGATCAAGGAAGGCAACTCGCCGCCCTACATCAAAGCTCCGACGGAAGAGCAGCAGCAACACCTGGCCGATCTTGACAAGCGTCTGAGCGAACTCAAAAAACAGACAACACAACTCGAACCCAAACTGCTGGCGTCTCTGCGCGAATGGGAATCGAACAACACCGTCTCGGAGGAAACCGACTGGCAACCCGACTTCGGACTGCTCGCGGATTATTCGTTCGATAAAGAAGTCTCTCAATTTGCAGACGGTGAACCGTCGTTTCAGGATCGGGAGCAAGGACGTGCCGTCGATCTCGATGGAACAACTCATCTCGATCTGGGCAACGTCGCCAACTTCGGATACTTCGATAAGTTTTCGTTTTCCTGCTGGATCAAGCCGGGGGAAGTCACACAAGGAACGATCCTCTCGCGAATGGAAGACGTCCCCGAAGGGAGCGGATACAGCATCCGACTGATCGATGGAAAAGTCGAAGTCGATCTGGTCAAACGCTGGCTGGACGATTCGATTCGCGTGGAAACCAGATCACCCGTCGTCGAAGCGAACAATTGGACTCACCTCGCCGTCACCTACGACGGGACGCGCCTCGCGGCGGGAATTCGAGTGTTCGTCGACGGTCGACCGGTTCCGCTCAAGGTCAATCTCGACTACATCAATCAGTCGTTCAATGCCGATGACTCCCCTTTGAGACTCGGAGCGGGGCACGGACCTCAGGATCGCTATCGAGGCCAACTCGACGACGTTCGAATCTACAGCCGTGCCCTCACTGCAGAAGAAGCGAGTCTGCTCTCCGAACCGAACACGATTACCGAGATCCTGCGGACGACTCCAGCAACTCGAACACTTCGACAAACAACAAAACTGCGCAACTGGTATCTCGCCGCACATGCCCCCGATGCGATTCGAGCTGTCTTCGAAGAACGCGACAAGCTCGCCCGGGAAC
>DATKCB010000230.1:0-4983 GCA_035513495.1 Planctomycetaceae bacterium
GCGATTCACGCGCCGCAAAGACTCCAACGTCGTCATCACGTTCGACGCCCCCCAGTACGCCGAAGTCCGCATTCCGATTACCGCCTACATCCGAACCGACGTTGTGCTGACTCCCGGAGCGGCGAATTTCGGTTCCGTTCCAGCAGGGAAACCCGCAGAAAAGTCGATCGAACTCGCCTACGCCGGCCGCCCAGACTGGAAAATCAGCGAAGTCAAATCACCGCGCGATTATATCTCGGTGGAGACGACAGAGACCCTCCGAGAAGGGGGCCGCGTCAATTACAGTCTCAAAGTTTCATTGAAAGAAAACGCGCCGACCGGGTTGCTGCAGGAGCAACTCACAATCGTTACCGATGACGCGAACAGCCCGAATGTGCCTCTGTTATTCGTCGCGCGGATCGAATCCGACATCGAGGTCACTCCCAACGTGCTCGCCATGGGACGCATGACCTCCGGCTCGTCCAAGAAGATGAACCTCGTCGTCAAGGGACTCAAACCGTTCACCATCTCGGGAATCATTTCCGAGTCGAAGTCCGAAGATCTGAAAGTCGCGACTCCCCCCGGACAGAAACCGGTTCATATCCTCCCCATCACAATTATTGCGCCTGCCGCATCCGGAGCGTTCGAAGATCATCTTGTGATCAACATCGAGGGGCGGGACGAACCGGTCAAGGTTCGCGTGTACGGTGAATCGGTTCAATAACCGATCCCCCTCCCCCTCCTCTCGAACGAGTCGTTCAGCCGATTTAACTCGTTTAACGATCTCGAGCCGACGGCGTCGGCAAACTCAGACACGAGCTACGCAGCCTGCGGCTTGCCGTTCAGCAAATTCTGCTCCCCGGTTTTATCGCGTGCCCGCCACGCATTCATCCCCAGAACGGCCAGCATGACCAGAACGGGTTCCAGGGGAACCCGCATCCGCAAATTGCTCCAATAAATGAGATGCACCCCCGTGAATGCCGCGATCAGACACCAGCCGATCAGCGCCGATCGCGAACTTCTCACCAGTCGAAGCGACAACAAAACCCCGAGATAAATCACTGTTCCGTAAGCGAGCATGCCAATCGCGACGAGTCGGGGAGTCGATCGCCCCTCGGCCTCTAACGGAACGAGATTCCAGAAACGCAGAAATCGAACCCCGCACGATTTCAGAAACGCGACCGGATTCTGTCGGATCGTGCCGATCGCCTGTCGGGTCATCCAGCGGTTTCGCTCGGTTTCGGAAATCGGTTCTTCGAGATCAGTTTTCATTTGCCGTTCGAGCGAGGTTTGCCAGCGAGAGAGACTCTCTCCTTTCCAGGTCTCACGCCACGAAACCTCGACCACTTCTGTATAAAAGACCTCGTTATTCGCGAGCAAGAGCGTGTATCCCCCGTGTGTGGTCATCGGAATGAAGGCCCCGAACGCAACCGCATTTCGCACGATCCACGGAGCAATCACCAGCAAGGTTGTGACCGCAGCAGGAACCGATCGCCGGACCATCTCTTTCCATTCGCCCGAGCGGCAACATCCCGGGCAGGAGACAAGCAACCAGATTCCCGCAAACGCCCACATCGTCGGACGACAAAGCACGCACAAACCGAACCAGAGACCAGCGACTGCCTGCCTTCGTACCGTTCCGTCCGCGTTCGCGAGCGAGTTCACAAAGCAGACGACCAAAAGTGAGCAAAGCGTCTCTGTCATCGGGAGCGTGACGTTGTAAATCAACAGCGGATTGACCGCGACCAGCAACCCTCCTCCAAAAGCGGCGTTGCGAGAGACATGCACCGCCAGCGTTCGCCAGAGCACTCCCAGCATCAGCAATTCACAGCAGAGATTCACACCGCCCACCCAGTATTTGAGAGCGCTCTCCGAATCAAAGGAGGAGACAACCCCTCCTGCCGACAACAGCAAAGGATAAAGCGGAGGACGGTAAGCGGTCGGTCCACGCCCCGTGGACGAGAAACCCTCTCCAGCGGCCAGATGCCGCGCGATGCTGAGGTAGGCATCCCGGTCGTCGATCAGATTGTCCGAATATATCACCAGGGCCGTAATGCGCAACACCAGCGCCAGACAAAACAGTCCGCTCAGCCAGACTTTGGAATGGTTTCGAGTCGAGGCATCGGTCATGACCGAAAGATTGTACAATCAAACCGCCGAAGAAGCAGTTTCGTTCAGACAGTTTCTCTCAATGCCGGGGACGAGGCCGGGGGCCGTTCGCGGCAACACAACTCGAATGATTGCCTTGTCTTCTTGAACCGATCGCCCATACACTTTTCTCACATTTCGTAACAATCGCACCTTTCCTGCATGCGAGATACCTCCATGACAGTCGATGTTCTCGCCGAAGAGTCACGGATCCGGTTGGCCTGTTTTTTAACTGTGCTGCTCGCCATGAACGCCTGGGAGTTTCTGGCTCCCCGTCGCAAATGGATGGTGCGCAAACCGCCACGATTGATCAGCAACTACGTGCTCGCAATCTTCAATACCTTCGCCATTCGCGCGTTACTTCCGGTCAGCGCAGTCTCGGCGTCGCTCTGGGCCGAACGGCACGGATGGGGTTTGCTCCACCTTGCCGAGTGGCCGAGTGGAGTGGAAATTGTCCTGACGGTGCTGCTACTCGACGCGGCGATCTACGGACAACACGTGCTGTTCCATTGCGTTCCGCTGTTCTGGCGGATCCACAAGGTCCATCACGCCGACCCCGATCTGGACGTCAGTTCGGGTCTGCGGTTTCACACGATCGAAATTCTCCTCTCGATGCTGATCAAAATCGGACTGATCCTGATTCTCGGTCTGGCCGCGTGGGGTGTGATTGCGTTCGAGGTGATCCTGAACGCGACGTCGATGTTCAATCATTCGAACGCTCGGATGCCCCTCGGACTCGATCGGCTGTTGCGTTTGATCGTCGTCACTCCCGATATGCACCGGGTGCATCATTCGGTCATTCGGAAAGAGACCGACAGCAACTTCGGCTTTAACCTCCCCTGGTGGGATCGCCTGTTCGGGACCTATCGCGATCAACCGGAAGCGGGTCACGAGAAAATGACCATCGGACTCCCCGAGTATCGAGACGAGAAAGTTTCCACACGACTGATTGCGATGCTCGCCATCCCCTTTCAATCGAATCCCCAAACTTCCGATCCTCCCGAACCGGAGGCAGAGTCGCGGGAGGGGTGAACCTTGTCAGGAGTGTTGTGACATCCCGGCCTGCAGTTCGACATTTTGCAGATCGTACCAGTTGGGGCCGCTCGCCAGATCGACGACCAGCGGCACCGACAAGTCCATCGCCGACTCCATTTCTCTCCGGACGAGAACTGCCAGTTCAGTCAACTTCTCTTCCGGACACTCGAAGACCAGTTCGTCGTGGATCTGAAGTAACATGCAGCCGAGTTCCGGCGACTCCCGGAGTTTGTAATCGACCTGAATCATCGCCCGTTTGATCAGGTCCGCCGCCGAACCCTGGATGACTGTGTTGATCGCGGTCCGCTCGGGCATGTTTCTCTGACGCCCCGAGACGTTCTTGATTCCCTCGATCTTTCTGCGGCGTCCGAGAATCGTGGTCGCATAGCCGGTCTTGAGACAAGTTTCGAGCAGTTCCGAAAGGAATTGTTCCACCCGTGAAAATCTCGTGAAATAATTGTCGATAAACTCCGCCGCCTCGGTCTGGGGAATGCCCAGAGACGACGCCAGCCCGAACGGGCTTTGTCCGTAAATCACGCCGAAGTTCACCGCCTTGGCGATTCGCCGTTGCGAGGAATCGACCGCTTCGGGATCGACTCCGAACACTTCGGCGGCGACGGCGGTATGGATGTCTTGTCCGTGCTGATAAGCCTCCAGCAGTTCGGGATCCTGACTGAAGTGAGCGAGCATGCGCAGTTCGATCTGGGAATAATCGGCACACAACAAACGCCAGGTATCCTCCGCGGGGAGAAACGCCTTTCGAATTCGGCGGCCCTCTTCGCGGCGGATCGGAATGTTCTGCAGATTGGGATCGCTCGAACTCAAGCGGCCGGTGGCCGCAACCACTTGGTTGAACGATGCGTGAATTCGTCCAGTTTCAGGGTTGATCAGCGCCGGGAGCGCGTCGAGATACGTTCCCTTGAGTTTCGAAAGCTGCCGATGCTCGATCACCTTTGCGGGAAGTTCGTGCATCGAGGCGAGAATCTCCAGCACGTCCTGATCGGTGCTGGGACCGGTTTTGGTCCGTTTCTGAACCGGCAAACCGAGTTCATCGAACAGTATCGTTCGCAACTGTTTGGGAGAATCGATGTTGAACTCGCGTCCGGCAATCGCGTGAATCTCGCCGATCAATGTTTTCAGCCGATAACCGAGTTCCACGCTCTGCTTTCGCAATTCATCGGGATCGACGCGGATGCCGGCGAATTCCATCGAACATAACACCGCGATCAGCGGGCGTTCCAGATCCCAATACAGATCCCACAACCCTTCCTGTTTGAGCAGACTTTCGATGATCTCGGACAATTCCAGCGCGACGTCGGCATCTTCTGCCGCGTAGCGCGACGCTTGTTCGATGTCGACGTCGAACATCTGTTTCTGCGTCTTCCCCTTTCCGATCAGGTCGCCGATCGGAATCATTTTGTGATCGAGATATTTCTCCGCCAGCGTATCCAGCGAATGACTTCGCGCTCCGGCATCGAGCAGATAATCGCCCACCATCGGATCGAGTCCGAGTCCGTTGACTTCGATCCCGATTCGCTTGAGAACGATCATGTCGTATTTGATGTTCTGATTGACGATCGTGATCCCCGGATCTTCGAGAATCGGTTTCATCAGCGCGGCGACTTCTTCGGTCGCCAGACATGGTTGTCCGTGCGGTCCCTTGACGGGCAGGTAATGTCCGCGCCCGACCTCCCAGCTCACCGCCCACCCGACGATCTCCGCGCTGCGGGAGACCAGACTCGTGGTTTCGAGATCGACGCAGATTTTTTTCTGGTTCCGCAGTTCTGCCTGAAACTGCCGGAACTTCTCAGCCGTATCGAC
>DATKCB010000231.1:0-6418 GCA_035513495.1 Planctomycetaceae bacterium
TTCCGGGAGTCAGCACCGCCATCACCTCTGCCGCCCACGTCAGCGCCTCTGTGAACTGGTCGGTGGGTGTGTATTCATCGGGAAGATACAAGTCTTGGGGTGGCGGGAGTTCGATCAGATGGTCTTTCCAATCATACATCCAGATCATACGCATAATCCCCGCACCCATCAGAGCTTCAAAACGCTGTTCCGCCTTCTCATGAACCATGAATAACGCTAACGAACGGGGATGGACTGAAGACCGCCACGGTTGGAAACTCGCCCATTCGACAAGCTGAGATTCCACTGACAGGCTCATTAAGACGAGATCGCTCGAATCGTCTGGTCTCGGTGCCACGAGGGGTCTTTCGATCAGGTCGTTCCGATTAATCGACCTGAAATAACCTTGAGACCTCGCAACTTGCTGCTCTGCAGCATAGGTCGATCGGTTCAGATCGGCTGGTTCATAATCTAATCGAGATTCTATCGACTCGAGGGGGAACTCCGCTTTCGCCACCATCGTGTCGGCTCTCAGCTGGAGAGCCTCTCGGAAGGGAAAGGAGTAAATCGCTGCTCCCGCCAGCAGACAAACTGCTAGATAAGTTCTCCGTCGAAAATTCAGTCTCGACGCAAGAGGGAAGAAACCTCCAATCACCAACAGGTAAAGCGCTGCAAGCGGCGCGAAGGCGTTGATTGCCAGCCATAAACCAATCACCATCGTGATGATGACACACACCTTGCGCATCGAGACGGTATCTTCATCAGGCTCAGGTTGCCGGGGGCGGTATTGAGCAGTCAGCACTCCCAGGAAGATCAGCGAGAAGATGATCAGAACAGTCATGACGCGACTCCCGGAATGGGGATGTCTCGAAAGAGGCCAGCCAGACAGCTAAACCCATTCTAACTGAGTGGAGCAGCCAGCGGAGCATTATTTTTTGAAAAACAGAGTCCCCGCATGACTCGCTATGCGGTTTTCTGGAGAATTTCAGTTTTTTCCGAAAAGGCTGTAACACACGAGACGATCTCCCGCTGGGGAGTGTGTTGGACAACTACACTCACACATTTACGGGGATCGAGACAATGAAAACTGCAACTAAACTTTTCCTGACACTCGCTTTCGCTTTGACCGCCAGCCTGACAGTCGTTGCGAATGCCGAAGCCGGAAATCACGGCGGACACTCGCACGGCTCTTCGCATCACAAGCATTCGCATCACGGCCATCACCACGGACACAAACACAATTTCCACTACGGCTACGGACACTTCCATCACAAGAACTCTCATTACGGCCATTACAACTACGGCACCAAACACGGCGTCTCCTACGGAAACCAAAACTTCCGTTTTCAATATCGCTGGTAAGCGTTGAGTCTCTCCCTCTCTCCCGAAAAGCCGTCCGGTTCGCAAAAACCGGGCGGTTTTTTTGTTGCCGCGTAACGGACTTCACAAATCTCTTGAGTCATCCTTTGCCGAAACATTACGATCTAGCTTTCGAGATCTACTGAAAGAGGGGAATTCATGGCGGCACCCTACTGGTTACTGGCGGCGGGGATCGGGGTTCTGATTCTCGGTTACTTTCTGGCGGCGATCCGGGGAGGGTCTGACGGTACGTTCATCCACGAGCGGATGAGCGACGACGACATCCTCAAAGAACTCGGCAAACAAAAAGGCGATCCCGTCGCAGGCTTTTTCGTGATTGCGGGGTACTTGATGATACTCATCAGCATTGTCTGGCGGATCTCGAATAAATTCACATAGTTCGCTCTGTGCTCCCTCTCCACGATCCCGCAGAGACGACAGCGAATCGCGAGTATGGCATAATTCCTCGCTCACGAGATCGCGCATCTGTCGAACGACACCACGGAGAACAGGATCGGACATGAGTTGGCTGGAATTGCTGGTCCTGGCGGTGGTGCAGGGAGTGACCGAGTTTCTCCCCGTCAGCTCGTCCGGGCATCTCGTGTTGTTCGGCGACTGGATGGGTGCCAACCAGGATGTCGTCGAGGTCAACATCATGCTGCACGCCGGCACACTCGTCGCAATTCTGATCGTGTACCGCCAGCAACTTCTGAGGATGCTGTTTCAGGATTGGCGGCTGTTCTCGCGCGTCGTGGTCGGTACGATTCCGGCGGTGATCGTCGGATTCACTGTCAAATTCTACTTCGAGGAACTGCTCGAATCGGTCTGGTTGACGGGAGCGATGCTGCCGGTCACCGGTCTCTTGTTGTTCGCGTGCAAATCTTCGGTTCCCCGCGAGAAGACGCTCAGCGATCTGACTTACGGTCAGGCGCTCGTGATCGGTTGTTTTCAGGCAGTTGCGGTTCTGCCGGGGATCTCCAGAAGCGGATCGACAATCGCCGCAGGCTTGTTTGTCGGACTGAAGCGGGACGACGCGGCCTTGTTTTCGTTTCTGCTGGCGGTCCCTGTACTCTGCGGAGCAGTGCTGCTGGAAAGCGTTTCGCTGTGGAGGGGAGAGGAGACGCTCGCGACGCCGCTTCCGATGATGCTGGCGGGTGCGGGAGTGGCGTGCGTCGTCGGCGTGATCGCTCTCAAACTCTTATTGAAAGTGCTCGAACAGGGCGTGCTGAACTGGTTCGGCTGGTGGTGCGTACTTGTAGGCGCGTTCGTCCTGCTGCGCGAAACTCTCTGAACGGTCGCGCCCGAAAAGTTTCCGCAGGCGGACCAGGTCGTTTTTTCGCGCGATCTTTCGTGGCGGGCACATCTGGTCCCGACTCGCGAGTTCTTACTCGCGCACAATAAAAACTCGCTGGCTTACCGGCGAATCGTGACCGACTCTTGGTCAGACAAAAACTGATTCGCGCGCCAAGGATTTCCTCAGCGAGCGCCGTTCGGTTCCCTTGAGAGTGGACGAATCCGTTTGTTTCTTAAGAAAAATGCCATGTACAGTCTCGCACTCAATCGCCTCAGCGTTCCGAGAATTGAATTAACCTATCTCGCCTGCCGAATTGCTTTCCTGGAAACGCAGGAAAGAATCGTCCTGGCGCGGCAGTTCCCCGAGACCCCGCAAGAGGGTTTCGGATACCTGACTGAAGTTCCGTTTCTGCGCGAGGTTTCCCCGGAAGTTCAACTCGACCTGCTCGCCCGCACGTGGGAACGCTGCTCGACCGACAACACTCCACCGTTCTCGATGCTCGAGGAAAGTATTCTGTTTGCAGCGTGCGAACGGGCGGTGTGGTGTTTCGGATGCGAGGAACCTGATGTGATCGAACGCCATCTCGTTTCCGGTCCGGTTTCCCTCGCCGCAAGATCGCGTAACGAATGGCAGACGCTGCTCTGGATGTTTCAGTTCGAAGTTTCACCCATGGCAGATTTTCTGCTGTTGGACGAACTCGCAGATATGTCTCCCGAAGAAGCGGAATATGCGAGAACCGATTGGGGGCTCGCTCGCGAACAGACCGATCCGATGTTCGACGTACTCTCCGAATGGAGAAGTTCCCCCGGCATGTACGACCGCCTCGCCGGATTGTTGACACGCGACGAAATCCAGACCGTGCGCGAACTGTCCCATCATTAAAGCCCCATTGCGCAAGCAATTGGGGGAACGCGGAGCAAACCGTGGAGACCAACACTCGGGGTCGACATCAATCGTGCGCGATCCGCAAACCTGGCGAGCGCCGACCGAGAATGATTGCGCATCGAAGAAAATCGCGCGACGTTCCCCCTACGGCTTGCGCCGTTGGGCTACCATCATGGGCTTTAATTGCGGGAGTCGATCGCACGTTGCAATTCGAGAATCGGCCGGCGATCGAGGGACAGGTCCGGACGATTCAATAACGCTTCGGCATCCCGCGCAGCATCCCCGTATCGTTCGGTCTGATAATTCAGCACGGCTCGATACCACACGTAGCGTTCTTCATCGGGATTCACGAGCATCAGCGCCGCCGAGTAATGCCGCATCCGATCGAACTCCTCCCTGTCTCGGGCCAGCGACAGCAGGTTGTTCAGCATCCGTTCGAGGATCTGCCGTTTCGTGACACTCGCGAGATCCTGCTCTTCGTACGGGCGACGAGTACTCTCGACGATGAATGTTTCGGCTTCTTCTTTTGTCATCCGTTTCCCTTTGCCGAACGGATCGATCAATTCGGATTCCCCTTCCTCGGGTTCGTAGCGGACCATGAAGTGCGTCGGCACTCCGACTCCGACGATCGGGAGATCGAGCCGGTGTCCGAGTTCCATGTAGATGACCGACAGCGTGATCGGCAACCCCTCGCGGTCGTCGATCACTTCGTTCAGATAGCTGTTCGAGCGATTGTAATAATTGTGGCGGCTGCCGTGAAAACCGAGTTCCTCAAACAGATACTTGTCGAGCGCTTTCAGACGCTCGGCGGGAATCGCTTCCTTGTCGAACGTCTCTCGGATTTCTCCCGCCATCCGCTCGATTTCCTCGCGATAGGGAGCGATTTCGAGATCGGGATTATCGAGCCGCGCGATGTGCAGCGCGGCCGTCAACAGATCGATCTGATCTTCGTCGACCGCGAGCACCTGTTCGAATTCGCTCAATACGGACGACACATGCACGTCTTCGGCCAATGCCCGCAAGCGTGCGACCTCCCGTTCCATCTGCCGGGCGCGCTCTTCGAGGACGTAGCGGGAGCGGGGGATTTCGGCGAGATTCTCAGCGACTTCCGCTCCCTGCAGTTGAGAGAAATCCAGCTCCTCCAGTTTTGCTTCGATCTGTTTCGCAACCTCGGGTGAAGGCATGTCGCTCGGCAGATCGTGTCCGACCTGGAAATTCTTGAAATCGGCTTTCGTATCGCGGAACTTCGCCAACCCCACTTGACCCGCGATTTTCACATCGGGTTCCTCGAAGATTTTCGTTCCGTTCACGAAGCCGGTGACCTTGTCGGATTCGATCCTGAGCTTGAGCGTGTTCCATTCCTGTTTTCGATAGGCGGGAGCAGGGATCTGATGAATCACCCGCCAGGAATAAACATCCGGGCCGTCGAATCGCGAGAACCGCAACTCTCCCGCACTGGGATAAAATCCGTAATGTTTGTTGTTACCGTCGGAACCGAACACCAGTCCCGCGGCACCCGATTCGTCATCGAGTTTGACCGACACCTGAATCTCGTACGGCAACTCGGGAACCGGCTTGCGGAACAGCGCGAGCGAACGCCCGCCGAAGCCCAGTCCTGCCCCTTCGACGCGAATCCGGCCGGCCCGCTGATGCCACGACGCTCCGAAGAGCGTTTCCCAGGTGCGGGGATTGAGCACACCGATCGTCAGCCAGCGTTTCATCGGGACCGGATTCGGATTCGCAAGCAGCGGCTTGAGCTGATCGATGGGAACCGCAAAGCCCAGATTTTCCGTCACCAGCGATTTCAGCGTGATGACTCCGACCACCCGTCCCTGACGGTCGAGCAAGGGACCTCCGCTGTTGCCCGGTTCGATCGGCATCGCGACCTGCAGCATCTCCCGTTCGTCGATCTTGCGACGACTCGACAGAATTCCCGAGACGACGCTGTAATCCAGTCCCTGCGGATTCCCGAGTGCGATCAGCGCCTGTCCCTGCTCGGTTTTCGAGGAGTCCCCGAGTTCCAACGGAGGCAATCCCGTCGCAGCGATCTTCAGCACCGCCAGATCGAGATGCACATCGGACGCATGGATTTCCTGAACGGGAAACGTCCGGCCATCGTTCAGTCGAACGGTGATCGGACGCGCTTCTCCGATCACATGCAGATTGGTGGCGATCAGGCCGTCCGCATCGACGACGAACCCCGCCCCGAGTCCGGCCCGCGCTCCGTTCCGGTCGGCGAACGTAATCACGACGATCGATTCGAGCGCCTGTTTCGTGAGTTCCGAGATCTCCCGCTCTTCCGCGGTAATTTTGGGAGGAGTCTCCTCGGTCGCAGGTTTCGAATCCTCTGCAGCAAGCACGCGGAGACTGAAAAAGACTGCGAGGAATGCCAGGGCAAGCAGGCGGTCAGGAATTCTTATGGACATCGAAAAATCCTCGGTCATGATAGAAGGCTGGTCTATTCAGCATACCCCGTGTCCCGATCCGAGAAAACGGGAAACGCTCTCGCTGATCGAGGGAATTTGAAACGAACGCCGTGAAGAATCCTTTCAATACACCAGAGCCAATTCAAGCCATCAGGAGTCAGAGCCATGCCGATTGATTCTCATTGCATTCCACACACACGCCGCGATTTTCTGAAAACTTCCGCCCTGGCTGCCGGATTTACGATCCTCCCGCGCGGACTTTCGGCGGCCTCGGCGAACGACAAACTGCAGGTCGCCAGTATCGGCGTGGGCGGAATGGGGGCTGCCGATCTCAAACAGATTTCCTCGCACGAGAAAGTCGAAATCGTCGGGCTGTGCGACATCGACGCCGAGCGGCTGGCCGCGGCGCACAAGCTGCACCCCGGCGCGGAAACATTCAGCGATTTCCGCGCGATGCTCGAAAAGCTGGGGGACA
>DATKCB010000232.1:0-13514 GCA_035513495.1 Planctomycetaceae bacterium
GGTCGCAAACAGCCAGTTCCCGTCGGGAGAAAACTCCAGTTGTTCGACCAGACCATTGAATTTGTCGTTCGAGATTTCGTGCTTGCGCTCTTTCGTCTGCCAGTCGAACACTTCGATACGATGCGGACCGCCGAGATGATCGATGTTGCCGATCGTGCCGATGCCGCCGACCGCCAGCAGTTTCGAATCGTGGCTGAACGCGAGCGAGCGGATCCCGCCGATCGAATGCCGGCGCTGTTTGGGATCCCACGTGTACATGACGGGAGCTTCGACTTCGCCGATCTTGTTGCCGGTGGTGGATTCCCAGATCGCGACGTGTCCGACCTTGTCGCCGGTGGCGATCAAATTTCCATCGGTCGAGATCGTGACGGCATACAGCATCGAAGGATAGTTGTGGGGTGTCATCGGTTGGTGATCGTCGAGCGTGCGGATCTTCTGTCCGTCGGTAACCGACCAGACGTGCGCGTGCATGTCGTCCGCGACGCTGACTGCGAACGATCCATCGGGGCTGACGGCCAGATTGCGGATCCAGAGATCGTGCGCGGAAACTTTCCGTACGATCGAGCGGTCTTCGGTGTTCCACCAGATGAGCTGTTTGTCGTAACTGCCCGTGATCAAGATATTCTGCGCGAGAGCCGCACCGGTGACGTAACTGTTATGTGCTGATTCGGCCAGTGGAGAGAACTGGGGCTTTTCCGCCGTGGCGTCGACGGCGTAGACCTTGAAGTCGCTGTTTCCGACGAACAGTTCCGACGTTCCCGAGCGGCGGGCCATGCAGAAATTGATTCCGGAGGTTCCGAAGTCTTTCGATTTTTTCAGAGTATTGGGATCGATCATGATCGGCTCGAATTTCGATGTTGAGGTTGTCGTTACGCCAGCACTTCCCGGACCGGTTCGCAGCCGAAGTCGGTGATCGGAATCGGCCGCGCGCCGAGGTGGTATTCGGTCTTCCAGTCGATACCAATGGCCGAGTAAATCGTGCCGAACAGATGCCCGGCGGTGATCTCACCCTCGGCGACCTTGTGTCCGTCCTCGTCGGATTTTCCGTAGACCGTTCCCCCCTTGATTCCGCAGCCCGACAGCGAACAACTCCACGCGCTGGCGAAATGATCGCGTCCGAGGGAGGCGTTGATGTTCGGCGTGCGTCCGAATTCTCCGAGCGTGATGACGAGCGTGCTTTCGAGCAGTCCCCGCTGTTCGAGGTCGTCGAGCAAAGCCGACATCGCCTGATCGAGATCGGCGCACAGTTCGCGGTGCGTTTCGAAGTTCTGTCCGTGACTGTCCCACCAGGCGCGGGCCACTTTGACGAATGGAACTCCCGCCTCGACCAGCCGCCGGGCGACGAGACACTGTTGCTGGAACAGCGTCGGTCCGTAGAAATCGCGTATCTGTTGCGGTTCCTGCTCGACGTCGAACAGTTTTTCACTCGACATCAATCCGCGGACCCTCTGATAGGCGCTGGTGTGACTGCTGACGGTCAGATTTTTTCGCTGCGCCTGAAAGCGATCGGCGAGCAGTTTTCGCATCTCGCCGCGCTGTTGATGATCGAGATCGCTCAAACTTTCAGGACGGCCGAGGTTCGGCGGAATGACGCTTTCGGTCAGGAACATCGGTGCGTAACGGCCGCCGAGAAATCCGGAGGTCCCGTTGCGGCGGCCTTCCGTCGAACTGTAGATCGAGACGTAGTCGGGAACCTGGCTGTCCTGTCGACCGAGTTCGCGGGCGAGTACGGCACCCATGTCAGGGTAAGGGGTCCCGTCCGAGCGGCGGCCAGTTCCCATCAGTTCGTAACCGCCTCCGTGATCGGCGATTTTGGTGTTGAGCGAACGGATGATCGCGGTGTGCTGCATCCGCTGAGCCAGTTTGGGAAGGAGTTCCGAAATCTCAACACCCGACTGATTGGTGGAGATTTTCCCGAACGGACCGCCGGTCGGACGGCCCGGTTTGGGATCCCAGGTTTCCATCTGAGAGGCACCCCCGGCCAGCCACAGCAGAATGACGCTCCGACCCTGACGCTTCAGTTCACCGGCGAGAACCGGATCCTTGAGCGCGTTCAGAACGGTCATGTCGGCGGCGAACGCGGACGCTCCGGCCAGTGCCATATTACCGAGAAATCCGCGGCGATTCAGACCGCTGTTCGATGAGTGATGTTGTTCGGCCATTAGAATTCGCTTCCTGTTCAGTCGCGAGTTTACAGGGAGTAAAAAGTGAAAGAGTTGAAAGTTAAAGGAATCAAGAATTGAGATCGTTCTCGCAATCAACTACATCCTAACTCCTAATTCCTATCTCCTAATAATTAAATCTCATTTCGGGGCTGGTGATCAGGATCCACACTAACTGTTTGAGTCCCTCGAGGGGACGGTCTGTTCGTTCTGCAAGGTAGCTCTGAACAGCCGCAACCTCGTCCGCGGAGGGTTCCCGGGAGAGCGTCGTTTCAAACGCGGTCGCGATCTGCGCCTCGGGCGATTCGATGGCTTTCAGTTGACCGACGAGTTTGTCGCCCGAGTCGCGCAGATAATCCCGCTCGATACGTTCGTTGTTGCTGAACAGCAGGGCTTCATCCACGCTGACCTGGAAGTTTTCTGTGGGTTGTTCGAGTTGACCTGCGAATCCCTCGGCTGCGTTTTCCCAGTTCTTGCGAAGATCGGACCATTTCGGATCTTCGACCGATGCCGGAAGCTGTTCGGAATTGTGAGTTCCTACCAGCAGCGAAATCGAATACTGCCGGGGCGTCAACGGGCGGACCTGAGCGACGGCGAAGTACATGTTGGCCGGCGGTTCGTTTCCGTCCCAGACCGAAGAACGAGCGTAGGCATCGCTGGCCACGATCCCACCGATCAGTCGTTTCAGATCGTAATTGTGCGTTTCGAGATCCCGTTCGAGCCATCTCAGCAGTTGTGGATGACTGGGAGTATTCCCCGAATGGTTCTGGTCGGGAGGATCGATGATGCCGGTTCCGAACAGCGACGCCCACATGCGATTCACGATGGCCTGCGAGAAAAACCTGCGGTTCTCCTCCGCGAGAGCGACCTCGACGAATTTCGTGCGGGGACTGAATTCCGGTTCGGGCAGCGGAGCTTTTTCATCTTGCGTACTCGCTTTGACGAGCTTGTCGCGCTGCTTCTTTTGTTCGTCTGTCAGTGAGACGTCGGGTTCTTCGACGCTCACGCTGGTCAGAAACATGAACGCGGCGGTTTTTTCTTCGTCACTGGTAGTCCGGAATTTCAACGAACCATCGAACTTCTCCGCCAGTTTGTTCGATTTCGTTTTATAGGTGCGATTGAAGAACGAAGCGAAGCCGAAGTAATGATCCTGCAGCCAGTCGACCGCCAGCGGATGATCGTGGCACTGCGCGCAGTTGATGCTGACCCCGAAAAACAGTCTGGCCGTGTCGTTGGTCATCTGATCGACCTCGCCGACGCGGGCTTTGAGAAATTCTAACGCGGGAGCAACCTCGGGATCGTCCTGATCGCCGATCATCATCTCGCGGAACATCTGGTTCCACGGTTTGTTTGATTGAACCGACTTGAGCAGATACTCGCGCCAGGTGTTGTCTTTTTTCACCTCGGCGAGCAGAAGTTCGTCCAGCCGGTTGCGTTGCTGGTAAGCGAAGTCCGGAGCGTTCAGCAGCCGCTCGATCGTCTGCGTTTTTTTTGCCGGATCGGCGGAATCGCGATACGCATTGAGTTCCGATCGCGTCGGGATCCGTCCCGCCAGATCGAGCGTCAGCCGCCGCAAAAAGACTTCGTCCGTGGCCGGCGCGGCGGGTTGGATCTGCTTTTCCGCCAGTTTGGAATTGATGTAAAAATCGACGACCTCGGCAATCGGACGGTCGGCAGGAAGGAGTTCGTCATCTGCCCAAAGCGCGGAAACCGATCCGCAAACCATCAGAAGAGAGAAGATCCAGTTCGGCAAGTTCATGAGGAATCACTTGTCGGGAGGGAGGAATTCGCGCAAACAGGGGTGTTTGCAATTTGTCTGGGGTGGGAATCTTTGCAAATCCATTTGCGAACCGACTGAGAATTCCTTCGTCAGGGTCCTCCGCCGGACTTCAGATATTAACATGGATTGATGCGTAACGCAATTTTTTTGTCCCGAAACGAACCGCTCGACACGATCGATCGCATTCTTTCGGCTGTTCTCGCGAGATCGGTATGGTATGCTGGTCGACGGACGGTCCTTTTTTCGCACGAGGTCAATTACTCGGGCGAGCGGGGGCGAGAGCGATCGAGAGGGGAGTCAGAGCATGAGCGATTCACCACAAACTCCGGAAAGTGTTTCCCGCCGCGACTTTCTGCGCGTCGGAAGCATGGGAGTGGTCGGTCTGAAAATGGCCGAGCAGGCCCGCGCGCTGCATCCGTCTCCGAAACCGCGTAACTGCATTCTGATCGTGATGTCCGGCGGGGCGAGCCAACTCGAAACGTTCGATCCCAAACCCGAAGCGCCCCGCGAAATTCGCGGACCGATGCGGGCCATCGACACGTCGATTCCCGGAGTCAAAATCAGCGAATCGCTCCCCCGGATCGCGCAGCGACTCGATCGGATGACCATCATCAGAAGCCTGTATCACGAAGCGGCACCGATTCACGAGACTGGTCTGCAGCTTTTGCAGACGGGCCGGCTTTCGACCGGCCGCACGCGGTTTCCTGCATTCGGATCGGTAATCAAACAGATTTTCCACGAGTCGCGCAGCAGCGAAGTCTACGCGGTGCTTCCCGGACCGCTGCGCGAAACAGGTGTCGAGACGTGGATCGGACAGGGAGCAGGATTTCTGGGAGATCGGTTCGAACCGGTCGTCCCCCTCGATCCCGAGGCGGAATCTTCCGCAGAAGACCCGAGCGCACTTCGCCTGAGAAGCGAGCCGGATCGAATCGCTCTCAAATATGGAGATCACAACTTCGGGCGGCTGCTGATGCAAGCGCGGCAGTTGATCGAAAGCGGCGTCAACGTCGTGACGGTCAATCTGTTCGACTCGCTACGGGGCGGATTGTCGTTCGACTCCCACGCACAATCGCCCGAGAGTCCGACGACGATTCAGGACTATGTCGAGAAACTCTGTCCTCGATTCGATCAGGCTTATTCGGCGCTGCTCGACGATCTCGACGATCGCGGATTGCTCAAGGAAACGATCGTCGTGGCGTGCGGGGAATTCGGACGTTCTCCCCGGATGAATTTCGCGGGTGGCCGCGATCACTGGACTCGCTGCTGGTCGGCGCTGGTTGCCGGTGACGGGATTCCGGGAGGGCAAGTGATTGGAAAAACCGATGCCACCGCTTCGGAGATTCTCGATCGCCCGGTCCACACCTCCGAACTGACGGCGACGCTGTATCATCTGCTGGGAGTGCCGCGCGAAACATTGTTGCGGCTGGAAGACAACAACGAAATCCCGTTGATCGAAGCCCATCCCCTGCCCGAACTGCTCGGCACATCGGTGGCCTGACCGCTTCGAAACTCAGTCAGCGGGTTTTGTAGTCTTTACATTTCCGCAACTCTGAAATCTGACTCCCGGAAACGGCTCTGAAACGGACGGTGTTCCGCAAGCTCTGTTCTGAAAGGGACTTGCGCAAGAGAGAGCTGCACGCCGAACGTCGCTCGCTCGCGGCGCGAACTCGCGTTGACCTCAAAACCGGCAGATTCTACAGTTCGGCCCGATCGCACCTCTGAGACCCGCTCGACACGACTCTCCTCCCTTCCCGACAACACGTTCACGGTGATTGACTCTCGTCGCAGCGCGACTAAAACGATTCCCGTATCAAGTTCCCCCGGATTCCGAAGCTCCCTTCCTGCGAAGGGAACACCGATTTCATGTCCATCGTCACTCAACAAGCAGTCTTTCCACTCCTGACGACGGGTCTCTCCCGTTCGTATGCCGAGTGGCTGCGCACCGCGGGTATTTCGTTTAAAAGCTACGAACCCGGAACATCGCTGGCCCGGTTTTTCTCTCAGAATCGGGACCGGATTCTGATCTTCGATTCGCGGAATCCCACCAGCCGCTGCGAAGCCGAAACGGCACTGCAATTCGGTTGCGAAATTCTCGACGTCTCACCACTGGCCAGCGGGTTCGACACTGAAGCCGGAAACCCTCGGGAATTTACGGCCGCTGATTGGATACTTCACCTGTCCCGTCTGCTTCGTCTGAGCGGCCGGCTGTGGCTGCGGGTTCACGATCTTCCGGCAGGTTACGACGCGGTCGTGTTCGACAAAGGGCTACCCGATCCTCTGAAGTACCGGATGATCCTGGAAGGGACCTCGGTGCTGCCGACCGAAAAATCGACGTACATCCCTCCGCCGCACTTCGGTCAGATACACGATTTTTCTGACGTCGATTTCGATCTAGGTACCGGAGAATCCGTTCGCGGATGCTGGTGGAAATCCCGGGTGGATTTGTCGAAGCATGCGCGATCGAGTTCCGATGTTTCGATCTGGTCGCCGACTGTCGAACAGTTCGACGCGTGGCGGACTTTTCGGAGCCGTCTTCAACTCGAAGCGGTGCTGACCGAAAATGCGATTCGAATCGAAGTGCAAAATCTGAACTCGAGTCGCGACGTCCCTCTGCTCGAGCTGTGGCGCGAAAACCATGTCGCCCGGTTTCCGATCGAACAGAGTCCCCTCGTGCTGCGGCGATCGTGCATGGTTTACGAACAGGCCGGCGGACGGCATCCGGCGGGTCTGTTTCTCTCGAAAGGGATCGGACTCCACCTCGCGACTTCGCGCAGGGAAGCGTCACGCAAACAACCTCTCAACTCCTGATTCATGGAACAGTTTACTCCTCAAGGAAAGGATACTCAGATGAAACGGATTTCAACCCTTTGTGTTGCCATCGCGATGATGACCGCGGGTTTGGGCTGCTGTGGCGGACCGTTCGGCGGCGGCTATTACGGTGGCGGTTATCAGCAACCGTACAATCCGGCCTGTCCGGGCGGAAATTGCGGCGTCTCTTACGGATACGCTCCTCAGGCGTCGATCCAGTCGACCGTTCCGACCGTCGGTCCGGCACCGATTGCCATCGCTCCTGCTCCAGTTTTCTACTCGCCGTATCCGACCACGGCTCTGAATCACATTCCGCTGTACTAGGCCTCGGAACGAGCAGATTGAAAGAGGAGTTGCGGTTTCCGTTGCGCAGTACCGTACGCGCCGGCAGACAAGTTTGTCCGTCGAGGTTTTCGAAGCCTTCGGACATTGCTGCGAGTGCATACGTGAAGACACGACTGAGCCTGGCTGATTGAATTCGATCGTTCGGACTGGCCTTGACCCCTTCGAACACCTGATCTATTTTCACGACCCCCCGACCCCCAAGTCCCTGTTCTGGGACGAGAGATACCCTTCCTGCGACGTTCCGTCGAACCTGTTCCCCGACTTACATTTCGATCCGTTCAATCGATTGCCGACGAACCGCTCCGTGCGGGTTTTTCGGCGAGGAAAACGTGCCATGTTGAAATCGATGTTTGGTCTTCTGTCGATTCTGATGATCTCCACGCTCGGCTGCGGGCAGTTCGATCTGATGGATTTCCGCTCGCAGACCCCCGATACTCCTGCCCCGAAGAAACCGGCGCTGGATGAAAAATCGGAAACCCGAGTCGAAACACCGCTGCTCGGCCAGTACGTCAGCATCGGCAATCGAAATGCGGTCTATCTGGTGGGCGTCGGACTCGTCACGGGGCTCCCCGGAACCGGAGCCGATCCGCCTGTTTCTCCCCAGCGGACTCAACTGCTGGACGATATGCGCCGCCGAAAGGTCCCCAATCCTAACGAGATTCTGAGGTCCGACAGCACGGCGCTCGTGGCGGTGAAAGCGTATCTCCCTCCGAACATCAAAAAAGGGGAACGGTTTGATATCGAAGTCTACGTCCCCGACGATGCAAACGTGAAAAGTCTGAACGGCGGTTTTCTGCTCGAGACCTATCTTTCCGAAGCCGCGAATATTCCCGGAGCCGGGATGTTGGAAGGCCACGTACTGGCGAAAGCCGCCGGGCCGATCCTCGTGGGGACAATGTCGAACGACGCCGAAGCGGCCCAGCAGCGAGGGACCTTGCTCCGCGGAAAAATCCTGCGCGGCGCCGTTTCGTTGAAAGACCGAGACATGACGCTGCTGTTGCGGAACGAGTATCGCGGCGTTCGGATGTCGAGCCGCGTGGCCAATCGCGTCGGTCAGCGGTTTTACGATTATCAGGTGGGTGGACAGCGCATGCCCCTCGCCGAAGCAAAAACCAACGAAGTCATCGAACTGAAAATCCACAATCGCTACAAGGATAACCCCGACCGCTACATTCAAGTCATTCGAAACATCGCGCTGCAGGAGTCCGACATCGCGGAGCAATTGCGGATCGAACGTCTGAAAAGCGAATTGCACGAGCCGGGAACCTGCGAAAGCGCGGCGTTGAAGCTCGAAGCGATCGGAAAACGAGGAATCGAAACGCTCAAGTCCGGGTTGAAACATCCGTCGGAAGAAGTCCAGTTCCATTCGGCGGTCGCACTCGCATATCTCGAAGATGCCTCCGGGATCGACGTGCTGGTGAGAGCCGCACGCGACGAACCTGCGTTTCGCGTCTTCGCTCTGGCCGCACTCTCCGTCATCAACGATGCGCGGGCCTTCGTGAAACTGAGGGAACTCCTCTCCGAGCCGAGCGCCGAAACGCGTTACGGAGCCTTTGTCGCGATGCGCGCTCTGGATCCGGGCGACCCGTTCGTGCGGGGAGAGATTCTGCCGTCCGCCTTCCGGTTGAACGTCCTGGATGTCGAAGGGGATCCGATGATTCACTTCCGGCGTCGCAAGGAACAGGAAATCGTCGTGTTCGGAACCGAACACAAATTCGAGTTTCCGCTGATTGCCCGGGCGGGAAAAGACATCATGGTGCAAGGCCGGGCGGGTGACGACCATTTGACGGTCAGCAAGATCACTCTGGCCGAGACCGAACGCAAAAAAATCCCCAACGATGCCATCGCCCTGATCCGGACGGTCAGCGAGATGGGAGCCAGTTATCCCGACGTGGCTCAATTGCTGATCGAAGCCCGTCAGCAGAAAAACCTTCGAAGTCGGCTCGAGATGGATACGCTTCCGAAATCGGGACGAATCTATCGAAGGAAAAACTCGGCTCATACGGCCACCTATGAATCGAAAACGCGAATCGGACGTCCGATGTCGGGGCCGAGCATGTTCAGCGATTCCGAGCCAGACACCACACAAAGCCGGCTCACCGAGACCGAAGATACGGAACTGGAGGACGACAAAGACGAACCGGTCGGAACGGCCAGTTCGGTGGATGTCACGACACCCGAGCCTGAACCTGAGCCGAAGGTCGCAGCTGCGGAAGCAGAGCCCGAGCCGAAACCGAAGCGGTTCGGTGCGTTGACCGGATTTACTGACCTGTTCAAACGAAATGAATGATTTTTGACCGGCGACATTTTTCCTCAACGATACGCCCGACGGAACGTCTCGCAGCGAGACGTTCCGTCCGTGCGATTAAGGCTGCTCGATGCTGAAATCACTGGATGTCATCGGCTTCAAGAGTTTTGCCGACAAAACCAGGTTTGATTTTTCGCCCGGCATCACCGGAGTGGTGGGACCGAACGGGAGCGGAAAAAGCAACGTCGTCGATGCGGTCAAATGGATTCTCGGGAATCAGTCCGCCAAAAGCCTCCGTGGAAAAGAGATGACCGACGTCATCTTCAACGGTTCCAGCGGACGCAAAGGGGCCGGCTTCGCCGAAGCGACGCTCACCTTCGACAACAGTTCCGGATTTCTGCCTGTCGAACACCAGGAAGTCAGCATCGGGCGGAGAATCTGGAACAGCGGTGATTCCGAATATCTGATCAACAACCAGACCGCCCGGCTCAAGGACATCAAAGACCTGCTCGCCGGATCGGGAATCGGAGTCTCGGCGTATTGCATCATCGAACAGGGCCGGGTCGCCCAGATCCTGCAGTCGAACCCCGCCAATCGCCGAACTGTCTTCGAAGAAGCGGCGGGCATCAGCCGGTTCAAGGGCCGCAAGGCGGAAGCCGAACGAAAACTGCAGCGCGTCGAACAGAACCTTCAGCGGCTGACCGATATCGTCGATGAAGTCGAAGCCCGACTGAATGCGACTCGCACGCAGGCCGCCAAAGCGGCCAAATATCGCGAACTGACCGACGAACTGCGCGAACTGTGGCAAGGGCTGGCGGCCGACGATGCCCGCCGGCTGAATGCCGAAATCGCACTCGCCAATCAGGAACTCGCGCAGAACCGGCAGGCCTCGGAAGAACTCAACGAGCGGCAGCAGCGAATCGATCTGCAGTTGCGCCAGCTCGACGAATCGATTTCCCGGATCGACGAGCGATTGAGCGAGGTCGGGCGTCAGGCGGGAAACTTTCGACAGAAAATCGCCACGCATCAAACCACGATCCGGCATCAGCTCGCCCGTTGCGGAGAGATGGAAACCGATCTCGTCCGTCTGAGACGGCAGCAGTTGATCGTTACGAACCGGGTCCGCGAGACGCAACAGGAAGCCGAACGAACGCAGATCGTCCTTACCGAACAGACGCGCGACTTCGAAACACTCAAGCTCTCGATGCAGCAGAAACAGAACACCATCGAGTCGCTGATTCAGGCGGTCAAGCAAAGCCGCTCTCAAGCCGAAGCGCAGCGCCGGCTGCTGCTCGAACGGACGCGCGAACAAGCCGAACTTCGCGCCAAACTCGATGCGATCGAGGGCCGCATCGAACAGCTCGATCGCACCGGGCAAGACCGGACCGCCGAACTCGAATCGCTGCAGACTGAAATCGAAGCCGCCGAGGCGGAACTGCTCGCGAAAAATGAAGCAGTCCGCAACGCGACCGAGCTCGTCGCGAACCGCGAAGCTCAGCTCGCACAGCTTGTCGAAGAGCGCGATCGGCTCCGCGAAGAGCAACGCGACCTGAAGCAGTCCATCCTCAAGTCCCGCGAAGACCGCAGCGCCGCACAGGCGCGAAAAACCGTGCTGGAAGAGATCGAACATCAAACGAGTCTCGGCCTGGCCGAACAGGAAATTCTGGAGCGGGCGACCGCGGCGGACCTCCCTCCCTGGAATTCGATCCGGGGCCGCATCGCCGATTATCTCGACGTCGATCTCCAGCACGCCGCGCTGCTCGACGTCGCGCTCGGCAGACGCGCGAGAATGCTGCTGATCGACCGGCTCGATCCGCTGGCGGAATACCTGTCCAAACATCCGACACCCGTACGCAACCGGGTCGGGTTTCATGTCGGTCGTACCGATGATGCTGAAACGGATGGCAACGGCGAACTCCCCGATCTCAGCGAGGAACCGGGAGTCGTGATGCGGGCCGATCGGATGCTCAAACCCTCCTCGACCGACGCCCGGCTCGCCGAACGATTGCTCGGCCGGACCTGGATCGTCGAAACGCTGCAAATCGCGTTGCGATTGAAAAGCGAACCGGCCGGACGCGATCTCCGTTTCGTGACGCTCCAGGGGGAACTGCTCGAAACCGACGGAGACCTTTACGTCGGGACTGTGCAGCGCGAGTCGGCCTTGTTCTCGCGTCGGGGAGAGATGCGTCAGCTCAAACAAGAACTGCAGAAATTCGATCGTCTGATTGACGAAGGCGAACATTCGATCGGCGAACTCGAAACCCGGCACAAGGAACTCGAAACGCAAATTCAGTCCGCGCGGAAAAGTCTGCAGGAGTCTCGCGAGGCATTATCCGACATCCGAAACGCCGCGATCGGTTCGGAAAGCCGGGTCGGCCGACTGCAGGAACAGGTCGAGCAGCACATTGCAGAGGGGGAGAAGGATCGCGCCGCTCGAATCAAGCTGACCGATGAAACCGCGCAAGCCGAACAGCGCCGCGCTGCGCTCAACAAAGAACTGGAAGTCCTGCAAGGCGGGATCGCCGAACTCGAACGGAAGGAAGCCGCCGCAGAGCAGAAGATGCACGCCTACGATCAGCAGTTCGCGGCCGACAAACTCGAACTTGCCAAGCAGGAAGAGCGGGTACTCAATCTGAACGAAGCGTATCGCCGGATGAAGACCGATCTCGAATCGCGCCGCCAGCAGCGCGTCGAAGCCGAAAAACGCTTCGAACGCGCGATCCAGGCGAAGCGTGAGATCGTGCTGACCGTCCTCAATACCGAATCCGATCTGGCGGAACTCTATCTCGACGAACAGGAAGTCGCACTGCAATCCGAAGCCCTGATGATGGACAAGGACGAAGCCCGCCTCCAGAGGGGCCGCCTCAATCATCAGGATTCCGCGATTCGAGGCGAACGCCGCGCGCTCGACGAACGGCTGCACAAATCCGAGATGCAGGTTCGCGATCTGGGCTATCAGCTTCAGTCCCTCGAAGAAAAGATTCAGGAAGAATACCAGGTCGTCCTCGCCGATCTGGTCGAATCGGGCGTCTCGGCCATTCGCGCGTACGCCGAGCAATCCACCGAAGCCGAGCGCGACGAAGAGTCCGAACCGTCCGCCGAGTCATCGCGAGAATTCCAGCTTCACGAAGATTTCGACTACGACGCGATCCACGAAGAACTCGAATCGCGGGTCAACCGCTTGCGGCGCAAGATCAAACTGATGGGGAGCGTCGATGCCGACAGTCTGGCCGATCTCGACGAACTTCAGAACCGCTTCACCTTGCTCAGCACGCAACTGCAAGACCTGGTGGAAGCCAAAAACTCGCTCGGCGAGATCATCCGTAAGATCAACCAGGAGAGCAAGCGACTCTTCTCCCAGACGTTCGAGGCGATCCGGGGACACTTCAAAGACCTGTTTCGCTCGCTGTTCGGCGGGGGCGAGGGAGACGTGATCCTCGAAGATCCCAACGACATTCTTGAATGCGGTGTCGACATCGTCGCGCGTCCCCCCGGAAAGGAACTGCGGAGCATCTCGCTTTTATCGGGAGGTGAAAAAACAATGACCGCCGTCGCGCTGTTGATGGCGATTTTCAAGTCACGTCCCAGTCCGTTCTGCATTCTGGACGAAGTCGACGCCGCGCTCGACGAGGCCAACATCGACCGCTTCATCAAGGTCGTCAGAGAATTCGAAGACTCGACACAGTTCATCATCATTACCCACCGCAAACCGACAATGACCGTCTGCGACGTCCTCTACGGTGTGACGATGGAACAATCGGGCGTCTCAAAACGCCTGACCGTCAAGTTCGACGAAGTCGACGAGAACGGCGAATTCAAGACGAGTGGGAAACTGGATTCCTCGGCGGGGAATGCGGCGTGAGTCGAACAGTCGTTTCGCTTCAATATCGCGGCAGCGACCGATCGACCGTCATCGACCACTCATCGATCCCGCCCGACATGCTTTTGACGTTCGAGTAACCCTGCTGTCGTAGCCAGATCGCGACGTTGAGGCTACGGATGCCGTGGTGGCAGTAGACGACGATCTCGCCCGCCTTGTACGGTGAAAGTTCTTCCACTCGCTCCTGAATCTCGCTCATCGGGAGGAGGGTCGCCCGGGAGATATGCACGGCGTCGTATTCGTCCCGCTCGCGGCAGTCGAGCAGCAGGAATTTCTCGCCCCCGTCGAGTT
>DATKCB010000233.1:0-10099 GCA_035513495.1 Planctomycetaceae bacterium
TTTTTCGCAGTACACATCTTTCCCCGCCTGACAGGCCATGACCGTCGCCAGTGCGTGCCAGTGGTCGGGTGCGGCGATCACGAGTACATCGACGTTGGGATCTTCCAGGGCGACTCGAAAATCCTTGACCACCTTCGGCTCGGGACGGCCGGCAGAGGTGATCATCTTGACCGCCGAGGGAATCACGTTTTCATCCGGCTCGCAGAGATAAGCGAACTCGACGTGGTCGAACTCCGCGAATCCTTTGATGAGCTGCTTCCCGCGCCCATTGACTCCCATGATCGCCATGCGGACCGGCAATCGTTTTTTTTCGTCCTGAGCGGCACTGGAGGCAGCGTACAATCCGGAAGCCAGGCTCGCCGCGGTGGCGGTCCCTAAAAACGAACGGCGATCGAGATCGGACATCGGGAATTCCTTCGAGTTGAGAGTGTGGAGTGATTCGGTTGTTCTGGTTGGAGGATCAATTCGATAGTTTCCAGTCGGCGATCCACAACTGGGCCGCGTCATCGCCGCCCCGTTTCGTGGACGTCCACATCAATTTGGTTCCGTCGGGACTGAACACCGGCAGCACGTCGGCGGCTTCGTGATCGGTGATTCGCGTCACTTTACCTCCTTTGAATTCCGTGTCAGTGTACTCGATTTCCATCACCCACAGGTCGAAATTCGCCGATCTCGGACCCTGGGAGTAATCGGCTCCCGACCAGATGATGTATTTCCCGCTCGGATGAAAGTAGGGACACCAGTTGACCTGCTGGAGATTGTCCGTCAACCGGACGTCATGTTTCCCGTCCACCGAAACGGCACGAATCTGCAGCATGTCCTTTTCTTCGCGGTCGCTGCGGAAGATGATCCACTTTTCATCGGGTGAAAAGAACGGACCGCCGTCGTACCCGGACTGATCGACGATTTGTCTCACGTTCGAGCCGTCGGCATTCATGATGTAAATGTCCGGATCGCCGTCGCGGGTCGAGGTGAACACGATCTGCTTTCCGTCCGAGGAATAGCTCCCTTCCGCATCGTAACCGGGTGAGTCGGTCAGTCGCTTGAGTCCCGTTCCGTCGAAGTTGGCAACGTAAATCTCCATGTGCGGATCGAAATCCCACTCATAGCGCCGACGTCCGCCGGCGGCTGCCAGTTCGCGTGCTTTCTGCTCGGTTATTTCGATGTCGGGATCGGAATGGGACGACGCAAACAGAATCGCATCCCGATCGGGAGTAAAATACGCACACGTCGTTCGCCCGCGTCCGGTACTGATGCGGCGTGGTTCTCGTTCGTCGAGTTTCTGCACGTAGATCTGATAGAACGGGTAACCGACGGGATACGCCTGGTAGACGATCCATTCGCCATCCTGTGAAAAATAACCTTCACCGGAGCGGGGCAATCCGAACGTGACCTGCCGCACGTTCTCCAGATACTTTGATTCGTATTCGGTAATCGGCAACGGCTTTTCTTCCGCTGACAATTTGTGAAACGATGCCGTCAATCCGAGGAGAGCCAGACAAACTAAAACGAGTCGATTCATGGGTCGGTATTTCTATTGCAGAGTGTGAATCTTTTTACTTGGGTTGGATCACGAGTGCCGATTGTTGTTTTTCCGAGGGCACCATCCGGGACATGCATGTTTTCAGGTGTGCGGACAATTCCTCGACCGAGATGCGGATATCTTTATTGGTGTCCGCTTTCCCTTCGAACGCTTCGTGAAGACAAGATACAAACACGCCGTGCTGACCATCGGGGCGTTCGAGGCTGCGCTGCGACGGTTCGCAGCTCGAAACCGTGACGGTGCTTTTCAGCGTCGCCGCCAGTTGTTCTGCGACTTCACCCGTCGAAGATTGACGCTGCAAATCGCGTCCCCCTGTTTCGCTGCATAATTCCAGGAAGAGCATCTTCTCGGTGGCCGAAGCCGCTTCGATGGGTTGGGCAATCTGAAACAGCGACACTCCGGTTTCGGCGAGATTGTCCGAGTTCGTGTCTCGAACCGCGAGGAACACGTTGCCGTCTTCCGTTTTGTAGGTGTGTCCCGCGACGTACACGATCAACTGCGTCTCCTTGCGCACTTTTTGCAGGGTGTCTTCCAACTGCTTGAGGATTTGCTCCCGGGGTTGATCGATCAAGAGCAGGACGTTGTCGTCGGGAAACGCATAGCGGCCAATGAGCGCGTCTCGCAGGAAGCGGACATCCCGGACAGCATTTTTGGGAGGCGTCAGCAACGAGTCGGAATACGTTTCGTTGGCGATCAGAATCGCCCAGCGGTCGGCCTGGACCGGACGCTTAGCATCAATTGAGAGCGCGACGGGAGGATCGGCCGCATCATCGTAGGCAATTACCGCCGAATCGAAGGCGCGGAGATCTTCGAGGCCGGCCGATTCCAGATTGATCGTCACGTCGCATTTTTCGGTGAAGCTCAGCTTGAGTTCGGATCCGCTGTCTTGAAGCAGGGTGACGCTCGATTCCGCGATCTCGCGGAGGACCCCATTTCCCTGCTGTTTTTCGCGGGTGACGATCAGGGCGAGGATTTCGAGATCGTGGGTTACTTTCACGCGATCTCCGGACTTCAGATCGTCGAAACTCAGTTTCTCTTCCTGGCCCGAGGGTGTCTGCAGCACGATCGCACACTGTTTCGAGAGTGGAAATGTCAGCGGTGTTCCCGCACTGGCGGTTCGTCCGTAACTGATTTGAATTGCCGGAGGATCACCCGGTTCCAGTTTCGTAATATAGCCGGTCATTTCTTCCGTGCGCAGAGCCACCATCCGATCGACGACCCGTCCCGGCTTCTCCCCAATCTCCGGGAAGTGCGATACCTGCAACCGGTCCCCTTCGGTCAGATCGACCAGATTTCCCCGCTTCTTGTTGAGCCGAATCTCGGCTCCTTCGGGGACGCGCAGGGAAAGTTCACCCCGCTCGGGGCCTTCTTCGATCGCGATGGCGATCCGGCGGTCCTGAGTATTTCGCGACACCAGACTGCCGTAGCTGACGTTAGCGCGATCGACGATCAGCGAGTACCGGAATTTGTCGTCAGAGATTTTCTTCTTTTCAAGGACGACACGATCGCCTGTGGCGATCTCGCGGAGCAGAATATTCTTATCCTCGTTGCGAAAATAAATCACCGGTGACTCGCCGACCGTCTGTTCCTTCGCGGCTCCGGTCTCGATACTCAGCAGGATCAGTTTGTTCTCGTCGGGAAGTACGTCTCTGACGATTCCCACCAGACGGGGCGGTTCCTCATTTTGTTCCGGTTTGTCACCGCCCCCGGTCATGAACAGCAGGATCAGTGACGAAATCATCGAAACCGCGAACATTGCGGCGACGATCATCAGCCGTTTCTTTTCTTCGGGAGTGCGGCCTTCGCCTTTGTTTTCATCGAGTTCCTCGGACTCGCTGCCGACGGATTTGAGCGACGAGGCGGTTCCTTCACTTTTCAAGTCAGCCAGCGCCTGACTCGCGGACTTGTAGCGAAGCGACTGGTCCTTCGCTGTCAATTTCTGAATGACGTGAACCAGATCGTCGGGAACGCCTTGCAGGACCCGTGAGATTTCGGGAAGTTTTCGGTCCGGTGCAGCGTGCCACATCATCCAGGCGATCTGCGCGTCGCTGCCGAATGCCTTCAACCCCGGAAACAGACTGTCGAAATTGTCGCCGCACATCAGGTGATAGGCGGTAAAACCGAGCGAGTACAAATCGGAGGCGGGACCGATTTCTCCGAATTCTTCGGCGACCGTTTCGGGTGCCCGATATTTTGTGGTCCCCTTGATCAGTTCGCCGTCGGCATCGCTGGCCCTTCGTGCGAGTCCGAAATCTCCAATTTTCACCCTGCGCCGCGCGTCGAGCATCAGATTCGAGGGTTTGATGTCACCGTGAACGATTCCCCGCTCGTGAAGGAAGTCGAGCGCGCGCAGCGAATGAGCCAGCGTCGTCCGTACAGATTTCAGGTCCATCTGCCGCCCGCCGGTCCGCTCTCGCAGATTGGCCTGCATCAGTTCGAGAATCAGCCAGCCTCGCGACCGATCGAGATCGAATGTGGTGACGATGTTGGGGTGCTGGAGAGACGCCAGCAACTGAGCCTCTTCCCAGTACCGATCGAGTTTTTCGGGATCGGCCAGATATTGCTCGTGAATCTGCCGGATCGCAACTTCGCGCCCCAGTTCGAGATCCCGGGCGCGATACACGGTTGCGTAACTGCCCGCACCGATTTTTTCCAGAATCTGGTATCTCTCATCGAGTCCCACACAAAACTCCTCAGCAAACTTCGGACACAATTCTTCGGGATTCCCCGGCACGGGGAACTCGCGAAAAAATGCTCCTCATTGACGACCGCCGCTATCGGAATATGATCACAATTACAGAGGGCCAACGCCATTCTGACCTCACTACAGGATACCCGATTCGCCCATCCGATGTTACCGAATCGATTCCCCACTGCAATCATCGATTCGATCCCGCGACCCAATTTCGCCGCGAATCCTCGACAATGAGCCGTTATTCGGAATCGGCGCTCAGCAGCGATTTCAATTGCTGTTCCAGTTCGGGGGAAGCGGGGTAGATCAGCAAACCTTGAGGACGATTCGGATCCTGACCTCTGTTGGATTCCGAATAGGGAGCGACAGCGTGTGTTCCGGCAGCATGCGGCGCGTCCACCAGCGGAAAGACCCAGGGTTCTCCCAGAGTCGCCTCCGTTCGGTCGAGATCTTCGACGACGACGCTTTTCTCGTGGATCGTTCCCTTCCAGACGAATTCGATCGATATCCGTCCGCTCGCGAGGTCGGAAGGAATCCCTGTCACGATGAGCGAAGCGCGTTCGATCTGTCGAGGATTCAGGACGGGAAGGTTCGTCGTCCAGATGGCCAGGCTGACGAGTCCGAAGAACCAGATCGCGCAGAACCCGCAAACCAGATAAAGCGTTGTCTTGCCGGGAACGGCAGCAGGCGTAGTCGCAGAATCCGTTCCCATCGCGTAGCCTCGAGTCAGATCGTGTGGCGGCCCGGTTGGCCGGTGAACTTCAGCGGCGGAATTATTTCTCGAATGCAGCGTTGGAATCGATTCGATAACCGCGATCGAAAGCGTCTTCGAACGAATAGACCGCACAGAAGTCGTTGAGCGTATCCTGTTCGGTCTTTTTCATTTTCCCCTGTTCCACCAGGCTGAACACCAACCGGCCGAAATCTTCCGTCGCGTAGATGCCCCATTGATGAAACACAGTGGTCGCCATCAGACCGAACTGCTGCAACGCCAGCCGCCGGATTCCCTCGAGCAGTTCCTGACCGCTGATATGGGTTTCTTCTTCTCGCTGCTCACTCGAATATTTTTTTTGCAGAGTTTTTTGTGTCTTGTGTAACGCTTCGAACACAAACTGTTCCGCATTGCGCGGATATTTCTGGCGGCGAAGAGGTGAAGAACCCGTTGTGGTCATAGTTTGGAACTTCCGATCTCAACACTGAAATGGGCGGGAAACTCATCCTGAATTCTTGAAAGTCAACTCGGCCGGCGATCCTGACGATCGCACAACTCTGCTCTCTTTCACGTAGCCCTCGGTAAGTATATGTCGGAAATCAGACTTGGAAATGAAATAAAAATCAAGTGTGGCTTCGCGTGAACCCTTAAGGGAGCAAATCGTCGGGATCGAAATTCCAGCAGTCTCTGGGAAACACCGCCAGAATTCCGATCGCTGCACCCCCTTGGGAAACTCGATAAGCGGGTGAGGGGAATCGAACCCCCGTCTGAAGCTTGGGAAGCTTCTGTACTACCATTGTACGACACCCGCGGACTCTCCCCACACGATAATCGGGCGTCAGCCAACGGTCAAGAATCGCTCTCATTATCAGTCGCCTTGAGCGGCGGACACAGGCTGTGCGGGACAAAGCAGAAGGTGGCAAATTTTTTTCTGTCCTCCGGGCGTCCACAAACGAAACGAAGTCCGGATGTACTTCTAGAGTCAATAAGTTGCAACTTTCTTACACATTCACAAAAAATCCGAAAGGAAACCAAGTCATGAAATGCAAATCTGTTTTTCTCGCACTGTTCGCTGTGGCTTTGTTGGGAGCAGCGTCGGTGGCCTCCGCGGGAGGAAACCACGGTAGTCACCACGGCCATCATGGCCACCACGGTCATCACAAGCATGGACACCACAAGCACTGGGGTCAGCATGGTCACTGGGGCCATCACGGTCATTACGGTCAGTACCCGCACTGGAAATACGGTGGTTACTACAAGAATCCGTACTACTACGGAAACGGGGTTTATTTCTCAAAAGGTGGATCCGGATTCGGAATCCGATGGTAAGACTTCCACGACTGCCAAACCCTTTGAACGAGACGGCCGGAGATTCTCCGGCCGTCTCATTTTTATTGCGTAATCATTGATCGCGCATTGCTGACCGATCCCCAGTTCAGGCGGTGACACCGCGAGACGTGACGGTCTTCCGGCTCTCCAGAACCTCGACGATTCGCGAGCCAGATTCCAATGCTCGATTTCGCGAGTCGTTCCATCGGACCAGTACGTCAAAGCCTCATTTTGAGGAGTGTCCACTCGCGGATCACTTCCGGTGGCAGAGTTCTAAGTTGTCTATCTAACTCAGCTTACGGATCTCCCCGAAGATTTCCCCGCGTCACGACTGGACGAATCACTGCCGATTAGACACAATTATCCCAGAAGACGAACGGCAGGATACGCTAAATCGGTCCTGTCCCATTGAAAAGAAATCTTTCGGCAAGGTCAGTACTTTTTTCTGTATGCGAAGGAATCTTCCTCAACCATCTGTTGGCCCGTTTTTTTAACTGCGGATGGATTTTCTCTTCCCTTTCTTTTGATCTCAAAGCACATATGAGCCGTCAGGCCTCGCTTCATAAACTCTCTTCCGCAGCCCCGGTAATCGCTCCTTCGATGCTGAAGTGCGATTTCGGAGACTTGGCGTCGGAAGTTTCGACCCTCGACGACGCGGGGTCGCAAGTGTTGCACTGGGATGTGATGGATGGGCATTTCGTGCCGAATCTGTCCTACGGAGCGCTCACCATCGCTCCGCTCAGACACCGCACGCAGCAGATTTTTGACGCACACTTGATGATTTCCGAGCCTGAACGGTATCTGGACAGTTTTCTGGAGGCGGGTTGCGATTGTATCACGTTTCATATCGAAGCCGTTCCCGATCCCATTCCGCTGCTGGAGAAAATTCAACAGGCGGATTGCGTGGCGGGTCTGGCGCTCAATCCGGGAACGCCTGTCGAAAAGATCGAACAGGCAATCCCTTATTGCGATCTGGTTCTGGTGATGAGCGTCGAACCCGGTTTCGGAGGACAAAGTTTCATCCCCTCCGCCGTGGAAAAAATCAAACGCATTCGTCAAACTTCAGACGAATCACTACTGATCTCAGTCGATGGGGGAATTTCCCCCGAGACAATCGGCCCGTGTGCCGAAGCCGGCGCGAACTTGTTCGTGGCCGGAAGTACCATTTTCGAGACGAACGATTATCGTCAGGCGATCGAAGAGATGCACAACATCGCCGAACACCATCGTCCGCCTTTGTCCTGTTAAGGAGTCGCTCGGACCGCATGTTTCAGGTTACTCTGATCCGTCCAGGATTGACGGAATTCGACCGCCAGCACCGTATTCAGGGATCGCTCGACCTTCCCCTCATTGCGGAAGGTGAGTTGGAACTCGACGAAATTTTTGCAGCGATTCAGAACGAGGGACTGGAAGTTCTGTACTGCTCTCCCACCAATCCGGCAGCGTCCACCGCCGAACAACTCGGAGAACGGCTGGGGATTCCCGTCAAAATGCTGGAGGGACTCTCCAATTGCGACCTCGGTCTCTGGCAGGGTCGCACCATCGAGGAAATCAAGAGCCGCTATCCCAAAGTCTACAAACAGTGGCGGGAGTCTCCCGGCAGCGTCTGCCCCCCCGGTGGAGAAGCCAACTCCGAGAGTCTCGAACGCTCGATGAAGTCGCTCGTCAAACCGCTCAAGAAAGAGATTCGATTCGGACTCGTCGTTTGCGAACCGCTCGCCACGCTCATCTCGTGCAGTCTGCGGGGATGCAAGCACGAACTGCCCGCCACGTATTGCTGCCGGGAGCGAGGACCCCTGGTCGAAAAACTGGACGTCGTCTCGGTCAACGGAGAACCCCGCGCAACCGCCGTGAGTTCCAGTTGATTTTAGAGACCAAATCGATCACGATCCACGATCAATGAGTTCCACACCCCCCGACAGTTCTGCAATGACAACGACATCTCCTCAAAAGCGCGGCGTTCCGGAAGGACTCTGGATTCGCTGCGACGGATGTCAGGCGACGGTGTATAAAAAGCAGGTCGAGGCAAATCTGGGCGTCTGCCCCGAGTGCGAACATCATTTCTACATCTCCACCCACGAACGAATCCGCCAACTGCTCGACGAAGACAGCTTCGAAGAATGGTTCGACAATATGCGCCCCTGCGATCCCCTGGAATTCTCCGACCAGAAAGCCTACAAGGACCGGCTCGTTTCCGAGCAGAAAAAGACCGGCTTGACCGAAGCCTGCATTACGGGACGCGGATACATGCGAGGCCGTCCGCTCGTTCTGGCCATGACCGATTCGGCCTTCATCATGGGTTCGATGGGCTCGGTCGTCGGTGAGAAACTGACCCGCTCCGTCGAACAGGCGACAGCACAGAAACTCCCCCTGGTCATCGTCTCGGGATCGGGCGGCGGTGCCCGCATGCACGAGGGGATTTTGTCCCTGATGCAGATGGGAAAAGTTTCCGCAGCCCTGGCTCGCTATCAGAGGTCGGGCGGCCTGTTCGTTTCGGTCCTCACCAACCCGACGATGGGGGGGGTCGCCGCCAGTTTCGCATCGCTGGGGGACATCATCCTCGCCGAACCGCGCGCCTTGGTCGGCTTCGCCGGTCCGCGGGTCGTGCGGGAAACGATCAAAATCGAACTCCCCCCCGGCTTCCAGACCAGCGAGTTCCTCCTCAAACACGGCTTCGTCGACCGCGTCGTCCACCGCCACGAACTCCGCAGCGAGATCGCGCGGCTGATCGACTACTGCGTGCATTAATCCACGCGATGCGTTGCGCGGAGCCTGCTCCCGGCATCGCTAACTCTCGATCAATTGTCAAAGAGCAATGAGTTGCCTGTTTCACAACTCGGGTCGTTTTTTTGTCGTAAGTCCAATAAGTTTCGAACTTGAGCTTTTTGGAGGATGTCAAGTTGTCAAGTTGTCAAGTTCGGACGAAACCCGAGAGATTTGGACGATAATAAAGTAGTTCGGGAAATAATTTGGATTGTCGCGTGTTTCATCGTTCGACGTTGCGCGGCGTGGCTGAGAGGGAACAGAGATCAGTTCCGCTTTCCGCCTTCCGCTCTCCGCTTTGGTTTTGACATTGAGATTTTGACGTTTTGAATTCCTCTACATAAAGCGGGTTCGTTGCGCAACGGCGGGGGAGGATCGGCGGAAGTTGCGAACCGCAAAGGAGAAACGTGCTTGGACGGCGTTGCGCGGAGTGAGACGACGCGGACGCCAGTCCGGAAGCGCGAGTCGAACCGAATTCGGGACCGGATGGTGAATCATCTTGTTGCTGAAAGGGCCAGTTCTGAACGAACCTCTTTCAGGGAAGGGCTACCCAGCGATCCGTCCCCAATCACTCGCCGAGGGCTGATTAGTCTAGCCTGATTCCTCCCATTCTCGTACAACTCTATTTGCGGTTTCGGCTTTCACGCACTCAGCCGTCAAGGAGGACTGGTTCATGTTACGTCTTCTCTTAGTCTTAACAGCACTTCTTGGCTGTGCCCCAAATCGACTCGAAGCTCAGCAGACTGAAAACGAGAATCTGCGTGCACGTTTGGAGCAGCCTCTCGTCGCTCCGAAGCCGCTGTTGTTCTGGGTGAAACGGCTTAGTCACCACGATGCGGCGGTGCGACGGCAGGCGATTGAGTTCCTCGGTTATGAAGTCGAACGTGCGGGTTTATTCGACCCGATGTTTGACGAGGACAGCGTTGAACGCCGATCCGCCTTTCGCAGTCAGGCTCGAAACTTCTTTTGTAAGGAGACGTATAGTTCAATCTTTCGGAACGCCTTATTGAAAAGCATCAGCTCGCAGGCCATGAAAGACGGCTTGCTTGATGATGATTCT
>DATKCB010000234.1:0-13932 GCA_035513495.1 Planctomycetaceae bacterium
CCCGAGAGGTGCGCTCCCAGCTTGGCCAGCATCGCGTTGAGATTATCGGCCAGCCGCGTTTCGGTGCCGCTGGGATCGGCCTCCAGTTGCCAATCCGTTTCCGGCTTCGCGAGTTCCGTTTCACTGTCCGCCGGCGATCGGCCGGAGCGGAGGGCGAGCCGGTCCTGAGAAGGGTAAATGTAATGAGGACCCGACAATTGAGAATCGAAGGTGAAGATCGAGACTTCGTGGTTCTTCTGCAGTTCTTTCAGCAATTCGCTCTCGAACACGATCTTCCGCGCAGCTTCGAACCGGGATTCAGCCTGCGAACCGGCAGTTCCAGGGGGTGTATCTTCGGAAGGAAACCGCATCGACAAAGACGTGTCGATCAGGATGCCGACTTTCGAAGGATGGTAGACGAGTTGTTGCGTTTTCAATTGCGGATTGAAGGCAATCACCAGCAGACCGGCGAGTACTGCGATTCTCAAGCAGAGCAGCCAGCCGCGCCAGAAGACGTTCATCGTCTGGGTGTCTTTCAGATACAACCAGACCACGTAAACCAGATAGAGCAGAGCCAGCACGGTGACTGCGATGACCCCGAGCGGTGTCTGGGGAAAGTCCCAGTCCCAGTTTTTCAGGGAACCTGAACCCGATTCGGCGGCCAGCATCGTGTGTGAGAGGAACGACGCGATCATGCCAAAGCCCCCGAGGTGCGAGAATGAAAGCTGAGCCGGTACGCCATGAACTGTTCGCCCATCAGAATCAGAAACAGAATCACGAGCAACCAGGTCCGCACTTCCTGCTGGGGGTCTGACTTGTGAACCCAATCGAGATCATCGGAGGTCTGGATTTGTGCAGCGCTTCCCGCCATGCTCTGCAGATCGTCGTCTGTGACGAGCTTCAAATCGGCTTCGTTGCCGGGGGGGTTGAACGCGACCCAGCGTTCCTGCGGGATTTGATCGTTGTTGAACAGCACGATGCGATACACCCCGGGAATTCCCGTCTCCCGGTAGTCGGTGGAAAGCAGAACATTCGCTGCCGCTTCAGATCCCTCCGGCTCGACATCGGGCGTTTTGGGGACCATTTTGATTCTCGATATTTTTTCGTCGGGAGAAACGATTTCGAGTTCCTCGGAGAAGGCGGATGGAGAAACGGCAATCTCGATCGGTACTCCCACCTCGCGCGAGGTCTCCCGTTCGAAATGCTTGGCGATGTACTTCTGCATTTCGAGCATAAAAATGACGAAACTGGGGTTTTGAGCCCAGTCGTTCCAGTCGGATCCGGCCGAGGTGAGCCAGGTGATGATGGTTCCTTGTCCGTATTTGTGTTCGAAGGCGATGGGTTGTCCGTTGCTCAGCGTCACGAGCGTTCTGACCTGGTCTTCCCGCTCTTCATCCCGTTGCGGGAAATCGTCTGCAAGACGAAAGTATTTGTCGATATGAACCGCGGCCACGAACGGGTTTTCTTCACCTTGAAAAATCTGAAACATCGGGTGGTCGACAAAATTCATCATCGGCCCCAGATTCGCGATGTCGCCGCGCGGAATCTCGTTCCAGGTGGGACCCAACCGAACCGGAAAAATTCCCGTTCCGTTTTCTTCGTACAACGTCGAATTGAAAAAGCTGGGAGCGGTCAATTCTCCCGTGAACCAGACCAATCCTCCGCCCCCCTCGACATACTTCTTCAGCGGCAAGACCGCGTCGGCCGGCAGGTTGGCGAGATTGATCAGAAAAATGCTCCGGAACCGATCGAGCTGATTGCGGCGCAGAAATTCGGGAGACTGAATGAGCGGCGAGATACCCGTCAGGGAAGGATCCGCGGCCAATGCGTCGGCGATGATCTTCGCTTCCGCCGCCTGGGGGTTGCCGTCGATCAGCAGCACCGGATTCGTGTCCAGCAGTTCGAGCACCAGAAAACGCGAGTTGTCTTCGGCGATCGCGTCGGAATCCAGCGAAACTTTCAATTTGTGACGTCCGGGAGTTCGAAAGACCACTTCGAATGGCTTCGTGGCGGTTTTCCCCGCTTCGATTCCGTCGATCGAGAACGGCACGGGGAGTTCGTTCCCATCCCGAATGACCGAGATGCGAACGTTCTCCACGCGCTTGTCGGAATGATTTCTGACAGTCGCCGTCAGGCGGAGCGGGACGTTCACCGCAGCCGACTGGAGTTCGCCCTCGAGTCCGATCAGAGCGAGGTTGTCGTTTTTCTTCTGGACGGATTTCACCAGATTCACGGCGATATCGGCTTCTTCGAACGATTTGACGGTTTCTCCGAGCGCCGGCTGCGCTTCCCACTCGTGAGCGCGAAAGTCGGAAATGACGTGCAGCGTTTTGGAGATGGCTTGTTCGTCCTGCAATCGGTCGCGGGCCGACTTGAGTCCCGCCAGCAATTCGAGGGACTGAGAAGTACATTTGAGCGTTCCCAGATCTTCGATCAGTTTGATCAGAAACTGTTCGTTCATCTCCTCTCCGTTGATGAACGGAACGTCCGGCTCGGACAACAGCAGCACCGTCAATTTTTGCGTACCGGGCCGCTTGGAACCCTGCTCGACGATTTCGACGATCGTCTTTTTCCCCTGTTCGAAAGCGCTGGTCTCCGCCCAGCGGTCCTGCATCGAGATGCTGTCATCGAGCAGGACGAGCTGATGGCTTTTTTCCCCTTTGAGGATCGCAAGTTGATTCGGGTTGACGATCAGTCGCGCCACGAGTGCGGCGATCATCAACACCGCCATTATTCTCAACAGCAGCAGCAGGAGTTGCTCGAACAGAATTCGACGTTTGTTGCGCTTCTGGCTCTGGAGCAGGAACTCCATCGCCGCAAACCGCACCTTCTTGAAACGGAGACGATTCAGCAGATGAATGATGATCGGAGCCGCAATCAAAGCCGCACCCGGGATAAAAATCGCGGGGTTCAGAAAGAACGGCGAGAGTGCGTTGACCAACGATGAGAACATGAGGAGTCAGGGGGCGGGAGTTAGGAACTAGGAATTAGGAACTGAACATTGAGCATTTGGGATTTATCGCTTCACTCCCTGCCGCATTCCGATGCGATGGTTGAAGTAGTGCAGCAGGGCTGCATCGAGGTGTTCGCTGGTGCGGATCACCTGATAATCAATCAGGTTCTTCGCGCAGTTTCTGCGAAGCTCGTGCAGAAAATTCTGAACTGCTTCGACATAGCCTTCCCGCAGCGAGCGCGGGTCGCAGACGAGTTCGCCGGTTTCTTCCATCCCCTCGAATCGGGTGGTTCCCGAGTAACTGAAATCGAGTTCTTCATCGTCGAGCAGATGCATCACCAGTACGTCGTGTCCCCGGTGTCGCAGCAGTTCGAGCCCTTTGAACAGTTGATCGCGATCGGTCAGCAGATCCGAAATCAGGACGATCATTCCCTTGCGAGAGTGTTCTTCGGCGACCTGCTTCAAAATCAGGTCCATCCCGGTTTTCTTCGCCGGTTTTTCATTTCCCAGCGCCTGCAGAATCGCATGCAGGTGATTTCTCCGGCTGCTGGTCGGCACGCGAGCGCGTATCTGATCGTCGAACGAATACAAGCCGACCGAATCCTGCTGTTTCAATAACAGGTGCGCGAGCGAAGCGGCGACCGTGCAGGCGTAGTCGTATTTCGACATTGCACCCGATTGAAACTCCATCGATTCGCTGAGGTCCACCAGCAGCGTCGTGCGCAAATTGGTGTCTTCTTCGTACAGCTTGATGTAATACTTGTCGGTCTTCGACCAGACTTTCCAATCGACCCGCCGGATGTCGTCGCCGGTGGCGTATTCTCGGTGTTGGACAAACTCGACCGATTGTCCGTAATACGGACTGCGGTGCAGACCCGACAGAAATCCTTCTACAACCTGACGGGCTCGAATTTCCAATCGGGAGATCCGACTGAGCACCTCAGGCTGCAAAAATTTTCTGTAATCGTGGGTCACTTGTCAGTTCGCCTTCCTTTGACGGAGTTTCTTTGATCAATCGTTCGATCACGCGGTCACTGTCGATCCCTTCGCTTTCCGCCGAGAAATTGACGACGATCCGATGCCGCAACACGGGTTTGGCCAACGCCTTGATATCTTCCGTGGAAACGTGCATGCGGCCGTCCAGCAGAGCCCGGGTTTTCGCCCCCAGCAGCAGCATCTGCACCGCTCGCGGACCCGCCCCCCAACTCAGCCATTCGTTGATGAAGGCGGGGGCTTCCTCGCGATTGACCCGCGTCTGACGCACCAGCGCCAGTGCGTAAGTTGCCACGTGATCGGTCACCGGAACCTGCCGGACCATCTGCTGAAGTTCGAGAATTTCCTTACCGTCCAGGACATGCTTGATCTCGGCCTTGGCCGAACTGGTCGTTTGCAGGGCGATCTGCTTCTCTTCCTGTTGACTCGGGTAATCGACGAGCACCTTGAACATGAAGCGGTCCTGCTGGGCTTCGGGCAAGGCGTAGGTTCCTTCCTGCTCGATCGGGTTTTGGGTCGCCAATACGAAAAACGGGTCATTCAGCACATGCCGTGTCTGTCCGACGGTCGCTTGCCGTTCCTGCATGGCCTCCAGCAGCGCTGCCTGGGTTTTAGGAGGCGTCCGGTTGATTTCGTCTGCCAGAATCACGTTGTGGAACAGCGGACCCTGGATGAAACGGAACTCGCGACGGCCCGTTTCCTTGTTTTCCTGCAATACGTCGGTTCCGGTGATGTCGGCTGGCATCAGGTCGGGTGTGAACTGAATGCGGGCGAACGACATCGAGAGGGACTCGGCGAGCGTGCTGATCATCAGCGTCTTGGCCAGTCCGGGGACCCCTTCCAGCAGGCAGTGTCCTCGCGAAAACAGGGCGATCAGCATCTGGTCGATCACGTCGCTCTGACCGACGATCACTTTCCCCATCTGTTCCCGGATCTTCTGGTGGGCGGATTTAATCTTCTGAACGGTCTGTTCGGTGGTGGTCATAATTCGCAGTTCGGAGTCAATCGGAAGGTGAGAGAATGGTCAAACGTGAGAATTGAGGGTGTCCGACATATTACCGGCGCGACACCTCCGACGCGACCGAAAAATGATTTTTGGTGCACGACGATCCCCGAACGGCCGCGATCGACCACGCGCTCTCATTTTATGCGCGGCGAAAGAAGCGAGAAAGGGTTGAAATCCGGCGGGCTGGGGATTCACAGGCCAATCGGGACGGGAAGCGTTTGCAAGGACCTCCAGACTCGTCCGCTGTCACTCTCCTTCGTCGATCGAGATTTTTCGAGGCTCGGCGCGATTCGCCTTCGGGAGGACAACTTTCAGCACACCGTAGCTGAGCTTGGCCGAAATTCGCTCGTGATCGACCTCGTCAGTCAGAATGAACGAGCGGAGAAAGTCCCCCACTCCGTATTCCTGATGAATTGCGATCGCACCCCGAGGCGTGTAATCCTCGACTCGACCGAACAGAGTCAGCTTGTTGTCCTGCACTTGGAGATCGAGCGTTTCGGTTTTGACGCCCGGTAGATCGGCTACCAGGACCAGTCCTTCTTCCGTCTCGTAAATGTCGATCGGGGGAGAATACAGCACGCGCGGCGAGGGAGTTGCCGGTGGGGCGGGGGATTGCGGAAGGTTGTCCTGATGCGGTACGAGTTCGTGCCCCGTCGATTCGACTACCGGGGAATGAATGGTTTCGTCGGGTCGGGACTCACGATTGTCGTTGCTCATTCTCCCCCCTCCTGAACCGGAATCTGACGCGCGATTGTTTCGGGAGCTTTCGGAAACGTAATCTTCAGAATTCCGTGATTCAAATCGGCCTTCAATCCTTCTTCGATAACTCGATCGGGCAGCGCGATCGAGCGTTGCCAGCTTCCCTGAAATCGCTCGGTCCGACGATAACTGTTCTCGGAATACTCACCATTCGGTCCGCGTTGCCCCTTGAGCGTCAGCCGGCCGTCCGCGATCGACAGGTCCAGATCGGACGATCGAACTCCGGGAAGTTCCGCCGTGAGCAGAAAATGATCCTCGAACTCGTAGAAGTTGATCTGCGGAAAAACCCGACCCAGACGAACTCCCTGCAGAGGGAAATTCATCGAGTTCAGCAGCCGATCAACCTCGCGTTCCAGGTCCTGAAAAGGGTTCCAGTTTTGTCTGAATCGGAAGACAGGCATCGCATCTCCTTTTGCATTCGTTATGATGCATCTCCAAAATGAGCAAAGGATGTGCCGGAGCGTTCCGGGGTCGGCTCGGAGAACCTCTGCATCCAGCTAAGTTGTTGCGATATCGGCCATTAGAACAGATTGCCTTTTATAGGTCCAACAAATGCGGACCCTCGAAATGCCATTCTGACAGTCGGTCTCGCGAAATCGCACTCTTCAACACAGGATCTGACGGCATGAATCTTTCCCCTCGGCATGCGGTTTACGTTGGAAGTTTCGATCCGATGACGCTCGGTCACGAGGACCTGATCAAGCGGGGGGCGAAGCTGTTTGAGACGCTGACGGTCGGGATCGGAGTCAATCCCGATAAGGCCCCGCTGTTCACATCGGAAGAACGGCTGTCGCTGAATCAGGAGGTTCTGAAATCGATTCCGAATGTCGAAGTCAAGTGCTTCGAAGGACTGGCTGTCGACTTTGTCAAGTCGTGCGGCGCTCAGATCATGCTGCGCGGAATGCGGACTTTGACGGACATCGAAACCGAATTCACCATGTCGCTCGCGAATCGGGCGCTGGCTCCCGAAATCGAAACGGTCTTTTTGATGTCGAGTGAAAAATACACTCACATTTCGAGTTCGCTGATCAAACAGATCGCCGAACTGGGTCAGGATCAGAGCGGTCGCCGGCTGGCTGACTTTGTGCCCGCCGCCGTCATTCCGCGACTGATCGAAAAATTCCGTCGCCGCGGACCGGACTCGTAAGAGGTCACAGAATGTCGATCGAATTCCATTGCGAGAACTGCGGAAAATTTTTGAAGACCTCCGACGACAAGGCGGGGCGTCGCGGGACGTGTCCCGAGTGCCGCGCTCCGATTGTTGTTCCCGCACCCGCAGGTTCCTTCCAGGAGGAAAGCAGTTCCTGGCACGGCATCGAATCCGCCGACGACTACGAACAGCGCGATCCCGGCGAACACCGCTACGCCTCCCGGAAACGTTCGAGCACGTGTCCGATGTGTGGTGCCGAAAACGGACCGAGTGCCGCACAGTGCAGCCATTGCGGGGAGGAACTTCAACCAGGTCACGATCGAACTCGACGCGGCGAAGACGGGAACGTGCTGATCTTTTCGCAGATTTTCGATCAAACCGTCAGCCGCTTCGAATCAAATATCGGCCTGTGCATCGGAGGAGTCCTTCTGGGATTCATTATGATGTTCTTTGCCGTGGTATTTCTCCAGATGTTTTTGGTCATTGTGGGAACCGGGCTGATCGCACTGCTCCGCAATCCCGGAGATCTCGGAGCAGTCATTCTCGCGATCTTTTTCCTGGGAATTCTCGCGATTGTGCTCCTGAATTGCTGGCTCATACTCGGACTGAATCGTTTTCTGCTCAGCCTGGCGCGGTTCGGACGCGCTTCGATCGCCGATCTGTTTTCGGCTTCGCTGTCGATGTTGGGGAGGATGATTTTGACGACGCTCCTCTTCGGACTTCTGGCTGGCGGAGTGATGCTCGGCACCATGATTTTCATCGGCGTCGCAGCCGCCAACTCGCCGATTCTCATTCTGCTGTCGGTATTGATCGGGTTTATCCTGTATCTGATGTTGATGCTCACTCAGTGGTGCTATCCTTATGTGATTGTCGATCAGAATCCTCCCGGTCTCGGTGCGCTGACGACGACTTTTCGCCTGATGAGCGGAAACTACCTCACGATGTTTCTGATTCTCCTGTGCGTGGGGATACTCAACTTCTTTGGCGCAATGATGTTTGGCTTGGGTCTGTTGTTCACGCTCCCCTTCGGAATGCTCATGCTGGCCGTGGCGTACGACCAGATGACACACAGCGACGCGGGGTGACTCGCTGGGGCAGGAGTTTGTACCGACGCGGGGGGACCGAGCCGCTCGCCGCATGCTCAAAATCCGCGTCCGGGAGAAAAAGTCCTGATCCGGCCCCCGCTCCGCAGCGTTCAAACAGATAATGATCGAATACCAGACTCAGGAATGTTATGATGCAACGAATCGACCGCACAGTTGTGGTTTCCGTAGTGCCGGATCGACCGCTGCCTGGCCAGAAAGGAGGGGAACGTCGCCATGTCTTCGATAAACCCTCTCTGTATAGGGATGTTTCTACCCGCGGGAATGCCGAGCGTTAATCTGACTTCGTTTGCGGCGAACCGGCTGGAGTTGATTTCGCTGTTTATGGTGGGCTTGCTGGCGAGTGCGTTCGTCGTGCAGGGAGTCTGGAACGGCCTGCTCGCCGAGTTCCCGAAATTGCCCCGCCTGAGCTACCGGCGGGCTTGTGCGATCGTGTTCCTGTGGGGACTGCTGTTCGTGATTGTGCTGACGATGATCTCCGGAGCACGAGAACTCATGACTCCCGGCGCCTGGATCAAAAAAGGCAATACTTACGAATTGCAGGCGGGAATGACTCCGGTCCCGGCTGTCGTTTCGAATGAAGATCTCGAAGTGCTGCGCGAACGTCGCGAACGGATGACGGTCATTTATAAGTTGATCGGCAATCTTCAGAAACAATGGAATTTCGTGCCGAAACAGCGCGCGGAATCGGACATTCCCGAGGAACTCTGGAAAATCCCGCACGCGCACGGACTCGAATACATCTATCTGCCTGAACTGGAGATAGAGGAGTATCACGGGGCGTTGCTGGTGGAACCGGAGTTCTTCGAGGATGGTCGATTGGTCTTGCGGAAGAACGGTGAAATCGATTTGATTCAAGAAGGAATCGAAGCACCGAGTCGCTAATTCGTCTGGGAGAGCCTGCCGTGAACCATCGGCGCGGAATCACAAGGCACGAAATCGTATGGATTTTGATTTTCCTAGTCGTGGTTCCGGGTTTCATTATGTTCTGCGCGGGAGCGACGTGGCCAGCGGAGTCCGTCTGGTCATTGCTATCAGGCTGGCTGATTTATCCGTTCAAGCAAGCCGATCAAATTACTATCGAATGGACCTCGGTCGGGATTTTCTGTGGTGCACTCGTTCTCTTCTCGATCGGTTTCCATTCCTTGCTCAAATGGCTGCACGGTTTGAGACAGACCGAGACCGAATGGCCACTCAAACAATCACTCAAAATTGTCGCCATGATCCTGTTTGCATTCATGGCCGGGACTTCGATGATCGGGATCGTGCATCAGATTACTTGGCTTGCAACCACGGAGGAAGACCTGATTAGTTCTGGTCGGCAACCTGCTAGAAGGTCCACCAGCAAAAACAATCTCAAGCAGATCGGTTTGGCGTTTCATAATTATCACGATGTCTATGACCAGTTCCCTGCCGGTGCGACCTATACAATCAAAGGTGAATCACTTCACAGTTGGCAATCGATGCTGTTACCTTACATCGAACAAGCTCCGCTATTCGATCAGATCAATTTTTCAAAGCCGTGGGACGATCCGGCGAATCGAGAGTTTTTTCAGCGACGGATCGAGGTGTACCAAAATCCCGGTCTCCCTGGCTATTTCAGACAACCCGACCCACCTCAGCCTGCAGCATCGCACTACGCTGCGAATATCCGCGTAATCAAGCCCGGTCAGGGCCTGAGATTTGAAGACATCAAAGACGGTGCTTCGTATACATTTCTCGCTGGCGAAGTGAATTCCAACTTTAAAGCTTGGGGAGATCCCTCGAATCTCCGTGATCCATCCCTCGGGATGAACCAGCATCCTGACGGATTTGGAAGTCCGTTCAAGGGGGGAGGCCAGATGCTGATGATCGACGGCTCCGTGCGATTCATCTCGAATGAAATCGATCCGAAAATATTTCACTCCCTCGGGACTCCCGCTGGTGGAGAGGAGATCAACAATGATGATTGGTGATTTTATCCTTGCAGGCATGGGAATTCCGTTGCCTTTCGATACGGAACTGACCGAAGTCGCGACGGAACCGTACAAGCGTCAGATCCAACTGCTTTGTTTCGCAGGCGCAGCGTTGCTCGTGTCGGCACTGTTGATTAAAGTTGCCTGGAACGCGCTGGTCAAAGACTCGACGAAATTCCCTCAACTCGGATACCTCAAGTCGCTGGGGATTGCCTTTCTGTGGGGACTGGCGATGTTTCTCATTTTGATGATGATCCATGGATCGCGACATGTCCTCACCCCCAACGCCTGGGTCCGCGACGGCTGGACGTATCGGCTCAACGACGAGGCAACGCAGCAGCTCAAATCGTATCGAGACGAACGTCGCAAGTATCTGGAATCGGTCGGAGGGCGACTGCTCGAGTACGTCCGCGAACACGATGGCATGTGGCCGGAAACACTCGATGAGCTGGAGGGAGAATCCATTACCATTCCCGGGGCGGGGGGACTCGGTTACGTGTACTCTCCAGAACAAAACTTGGAGACCATCCTCATCGAACCGGAAATCGACTCGGTCCGTTTTGCGCTCACGCGAGATGGAAAGGTGCTGGTGCAGTGAAGCGTCTCAAGCGAGCGTTCTTCATATTGATTCTGTTGGTGGCGCTGATGATGGCGTTCCCGACAGTCGATACGTTGATTCGAGGCGCGGTCTGGTTGAGGGATCCCGATGTTCCCACACATGGACAAATATCAATCTGGGGAAGTATGAGTACGAAATTCGACCTCCATCAGATCGGAATTGGACTTCATAATATCGCAGATATCCATAGTGCTCTGCCCGCTGGCGGCACGTTCGACGAGCAAGGTCGCGGGATGCATTCCTGGATGACGATGTATGGAAGCCCAGTGCAAAACTATTTCATGGACGATCTGCGAACGGACGAACCGTGGAACTCAGAACATAATGCACCGTACTTTCGGTCCGTGATCCCGGAATACCTGAATGCCAGTCTGTCGGCGGCTCCCGTTCGTGATGACGAGGGATTTGGCCTGTCGCATTTTGCTTCCAACCAGTACGTGATGGGGCCAAATCTGGGATTGAAGATTGAAGAAATCACTGATGGCACATCCACCACGCTTCTGGTGGGAGAAGTCAATTCCCTGTTTCAGCCGTGGGGAGCGCCGACCAACTGGCGCGATCCCAAACTGGGGATCAATACCACTCCACGGGGGTTCGGATCGCATCCCGATCGGAAAGGAGCGCTGTTCGCAATGGCAGACGGCAGCGTGGAATTTGTCTCGGAAGCAATCGACTCACGAATTCTCGAAGCGCTCACAACCCCTGACGCAGGAGATTCCGTTCCGGAAAATTGGACGGGAAAGAGTGATCAAAATCGAAATTGACGGATCCAGCCGGATGGTCGATACTTACGCTCTCACTTCCGGCGCTTCAAACAAAGACAAGGATGTCTCTCCGTGCTGCGACTTCGCGCGACCACTCCCGTACGCAAACAAATGATCGGATGGCTCCCTGCGCTGATCTGGGCCTTACTGCTGGTGGTGGTTTCGGCCCGCATTCTGGGTGGGGAAGACCGGACTGTCACCGCTGCGTATCATCAGGCCGCCCACAACTGGATCGCAGGCGAGACGATGTACGAAATGGACGGCGGAGGATTTCTGTATCTTCCTCAGGCCGCCGTGTTGTACATTCCCTTTTCGCAGTTGCCCGGTCCCTGGGGCGGGATCATGTGGCGGGTGTGCGGCGTGCTGCTGTTGGCTTGGGGGGTCCGTCGCATCAGCCAGATTCTCGCTCCCGGCGACCCCGAGACGCATCTGGGACTTGCGTTCTTTTCGGCACTGTTATGTTTCAGTTGCCTGAGAAACGGACAATCCACGTTGCACATGACGGCCGCGATGCTGCTCTCGGCAGGCAACATCTATCGCGAACGCTGGGGACGGGCGACCTTCTGGCTGTTGATCGGGTTTGCGATTAAACCGTTGATCATCGTCATGATTCTGCTGGCCGGAGCGGCCGTTCCCCGCATGAGATTGCGGCTGGCGATCGGGCTGACGATGGTCCTGCTGAATCCCTTTCTGTTTCAACGACCGGCGTATGTGGCCTGGCAGTATCAGGAATTCGTTGCGATGCTGCGGACCGCGCACGAGTTGGGAGTCGAAACCTGGTGGGCGCAACTGTTCGGCATGTTCCGAGCGTTCGGTCTCGACGTCCCCGTCCTGAATCAGACTGCGATTCGGCTCGCCGCGGCTTTCGGAACATTAGGTGTCTGCCTCCTCGCGTTTCAACGGTTACCGGCCGCTCGCCGCATGGTCTGGCTGTACTCGCTTTCGGCGGTGTATCTCCTGCTGTTCAATCCCCGGACTGAAAATAATACCTATTGCCTCCTCGGACCGGTGCTGGGAATGTTTTACGTGGAAGAACTGACTGTCCGCAATCGCCGCCGATACGCGGGAGGGTTGTTGGTTCTGGCGCTGCTCACTCTCGGGAGTTACGAACTCGGAAAATTCCTGACTCCGGCAGGCGTCCGACCGATCTGGCTGTCTCCGCTGGCATGCTGCGTCTGCGCAGTTTATCTGGGAATCCGCCTGAAGTCAGAACTGTCCGAAGCGGAAGGTGACGCTTCACTCGTCGAGCGCGAATGCGAGGACGAATCGAACGGACTCGAACAAAAAGCAGCGTGAGAGTTCAGGCCGCACGCCTCAATTGCTCTGCCGGTTGAGCGAGTGCCACGACGATCGGGTCGTTGCGGTCGGCCGGTTCGGGCGGAATCTCCCGTTGTCCCGCGATGCGGACCAGATCGAGTGCCGCCACGAAAAAATCCCGCAGTTTGAGTTTCGACCCCGAGATCTCTTCCCAGAAATCGAGCGGTTGCTCCCAGAGCAGCTCTTCGGCGGAATGTCCGGATTCGTGACAGATCAGCAACCGCTTGATGAGTTCCACGTCGAACACCCAACGCGAGGTGAAGGGAGCTTGGAGAGCCTGACGGAGAGCTTCGTTGTTCTGAAACAGTTTCATGCCGCATTGCGTATCGCGGCAGGGAACTCCGAGCACGTGACTCGCCAGATGCGAGAACGTGCGCCCGATGAAGAAGCGATGCTTCTTGCGGCGAATGTCGTGTCCCAGAAGTTGCAGGCGGATCCCCAACGCGCAGATCGCCGCCGGATGCCGCTGCATCGCCTGTTCGAGTTGCAGGACTTCTTCGAGCGGAGCGGCGAGATCGGCGTCGGCGAATCCGATTCGCTCGCTTCCGAGCACGTCCAGACCGAACCGCATCCCGGCGCGAACCGCTTCGGCTTTGCCCGAATTCTGCTTCAATTTGAGGACGACCACCTGATCCGGGTTCGATGCATGCAGATTCCCCAGAGTCTGAAGCGTCGCATCGCGGCTTCCGTCATCGACGAAAATCGCGGTCCACTCGGGATTCCGATTCAGAAATCCGAGAATCCGGGCGGACGGAAGCCGCTCCGACTCGTTGTAACAGGGGATCACCAGATGATTCGCCATGCGAGACTCCTTTCGCGCGGCGGGATCATAGTGTGGAAAACTCGAACCGGCAACGCCGATCTGAGCCTCGAAGTCCAAGAAGTGTCTGGACTTCGATCCGATTGTAAAAATTGCAATTGCCGACAGTCGTCACGTCAATCGATAGAGTCGAGCGGCGTTGTCGTGGAACAGCTTCCGCTGGAACTCGGGCGACCGGTTCTTGACGATCTCCTTCAAAGCGTTGGTCCACGCGGAGTACGTCGCCGCCAGCGTGCAGACGGGCCAGTCGCCGCCAAAGAACACGCGATCTTCACCGAAGGTGTCGAGACAGAAGTTAATGTGAGGAGCGAGTGTCTCGGCAGTCCAGTTCCCTTTCTCCGCCGTGACCACGATTCCGGAAATTTTGCAGACGACGTTATCGCACTGAGCGGCGGATTTCATCGCGGACTGCCATGATTTGTGGAGTTTTTCGTCGTAGTCTTTCACGGGCATGTTGCCGCAGTGGTCGATGATGAACCGGGTCCCGGGGCATTTCTTCGCGAGGGCGACTCCG
>DATKCB010000235.1:0-3111 GCA_035513495.1 Planctomycetaceae bacterium
CCGCCCGAGCCATCTCCGCTACCTCCACCGCTGCAACCGAGTCCGAACGCGAGCAGGGCCATCAAGCCGTATGTCATCAATCGTTTCATGATAGGAATCATAATCATCTCCTGAGTTGATTCGAGTGCTGTTTCAAGTGTCCGGAGTCGGCTGATTAGTTGACCGTCATTCCGCCGTTGACTGACAGCGTCTGGCCGGTCACGAACGCGGCTTCCTCGCTGGCATAGTAAACGACCGCGTTGCCGATGTCGTCCGGAATCCCCCAGCGGCGCATCGGAATCATCTGGAAATATCCGTCTTTCAGTTCCTGGGGGTCATTTTCGTGCCGTTCGACGGGAATCCAGCCGGGAGCGATCATATTGACCGTAATGTTGTAAGGAGCAAGTTCGGTCGCCAGCGCCCGCGAGAACCCCGTCTGACCGCCCTTCGCCGCGACATACGCCGTGAACGGAGCGACTCCCCGCTGAAAGACCTCGCTGGTGACGTTGATGATCCGGCCCCATTTCTGCTGTTTCATATGCGGCAGACACGCCCGCGTGAGCAGGTACGGACTTTTGATAAAGAAGTCGAGCATCGACTGATAGAACTCCCAGTCGTATTCCTCGATCGGTTTCTGCGGCTGATCGGGGGTGGCGTTGGGGATCAGAATGTCGATCGGTCCCAGTTTTTTTGCGATTTCCCCGCACATCCGGTTGACGTCGGTCTCGTCGATCGCGTTGCCCCGGAACATCTCCCCCTGGTATCCGTGCGACCGGAACTCTGCCAGCGTCTCCTCGGCGCGTTGCTGGTTGTTGTAATAATTCAGGGCGACCGTCGCACCGGCTTTTCCGAGCGCAAGGGCAATTCCCTTTCCCAATCCGGTGGAACTCCCCGTCACCAGCGCGGTGCGACCTTCGAGTGAAAACACGGAAAACCTCGATCGAAAAAGAATATATCGACATGGGAATTGTGCGATTCGAGTCCCCGATTGTCAGCCTCTGATTCGCGAATTGCAATGAAAAGTCACAATCCTTGATTGAGAATTGTTGCGGACGCGCTCCTCGCGGATTAGCCTGATTCCCAGGACCGGCCTCGTTCGAAACGATCCCGTTTGAGAATCATTTCCCATCACACCTCCTGGTGTCATGCCGCAATCTGCGCACGTCATGCTGATCGTCGAAACTTCCCTCGCGTACGGACGCGAAGTGTTGCGGGGGATTTCCGATTACGTCGTCGAGCACGGTCCCTGGTCGATGTACCTCGATCTGCGCGAACTGATCATCGACCCGCCCCGCTGGATCGAGTCGTGGGACGGGGACGGCATCATCAGCCGCTCGACGACTCCCGAACTGGCCAATCTTCTACGCAATTCGGGAATCCCCACCGTCGATCTGACCGACATTCACGGAGACCTCGGACTGCCGCACATCTGGACTGATAATTTCGAAGTCGGACGCTTGGCCGCGGTACACCTGCTGGAGCGGGGTTTCAAGCATTTCGGTTACTGTTCGTTCTCGGGACACGACTGGGCGAAGAAGCGACTGCACGGATTTCGCGAGATGCTGTCGAAATCAGGAATCGCGACAGAGGTGTTCGAGTCTCCCTGGGCAGGCATGCATTCCTGGGAAGATCAGCAGCGTGAGATTGCCGAGTGGATTTCCGGACTGCCGCGTCCGCTCGGAATCTTCGCGTGTAACGATATGCGCGGGCAACACGTGCTCGACGCGTGTCGCCGGCTCGATATTCCCGTTCCCGAAGAGGTCGCCGTGATCGGTGTGGACGACGACGAACTGGTCTGCGGAATGTGCGATCCTCCGCTCTCGTCGGTGCAGCCCAATCCCCGCAAGATCGGTTACGAGGCCGCCTCGATGCTCGACCGGCTGATGCAGGGCGAAGCGGCGCTGCCGTACGAACAAATCATCCCTCCGCTCAAGGTTTCCACGCGGCAATCGACCGACGTCCTGGCGATCGAAGATCCTCAAATCGCCTCAGCGGTAAAATATATCCGGCAGCATGCCTGCCAGGGCATCACTGTGCGGGATGTGCTGCGGCAGATCCCGCTCTCGCGCAACGTGCTCGAACGCCGGTTTCGCAAGTACGTCAAGCGCTCGCCCCAGGCGGAAATCCGCAACGTCCAGATCAAACGCATCAAGCAACTGTTGATGGAAACCGACCTCCCGCTCGATCGGATTGCGCTGCTGACCGGTTTCGAGCATCCCGAGTACATGAGCGTCGTCTTCAAGCGAGAAACCGGCGACCCCCCCGGCAGTTTCCGCAAACAATCACAGACCCGTCACGATACGGGGTTGTGAGCGAGCGATGCGAAAAAACGTTCTTCGAAAAAAACGTTCAGGGAGTTCTTCTGTAGTGAATCACACTAATAAACGCCCCGCTGGTGGAGAATTTTTTTGCCACTAACATTCTCTTCGTTCGGAGCAGGTTTGAAGGTCTCGGAGACCTTTGCGTGACCTGTTCCAGGTATTCCGAAAGAGGAGAGAAGAAGATGCAGATGCAGAAGTTGATGTCCCGCGCGTTGTTGCTGGGTGCCATGTTGGCACTCCCCACGGTTCTCCAGGCCGAACCGCCCGCGAAGGTGCTCGTCGCACATCTGGCGGAAGTGATCGACGAGTACGAGGAAGGAACCGACGTGCTGCTCGGCACGACGTACCTCTACAACGTGATCTCGGTATCCGAGCGATCGTTGCCGGCTCACCTGGGTCACGGCGATGCCGTTGACGGAGGAGAACTGATTGACGGTTCCATCTGGACGGAATCGTTCCAAGGGGACAAGTTCGAGATCTTCATCGGAGTTGTAGAACCCGAACCAGAACCGGCTCCGTAACGCCGACGACTGAGTGATCCAAACCGCCCCGGTGTGAGAATGACATCGGGGCGGTTTTTTTAAGAACTACCCTTCGAAAGCCTGAATCGCATCGAGAATTCCCGGCCACGTAAAACTCGCCGCTTCGGCATCGACGGTGAAACCCGCTGCTCGGGCCGCTTCGCTCGTCACCGGGCTGATGGTGGCGACTTTGAATGCGGCAGTTTGACGGATCTCCTCGGGGATCAGACGTGCCATCGCGCTGGCGATCGAGGGGCTTGAGAGAGCGACCCAGTCGATTTCGCGGTTGC
>DATKCB010000236.1:0-6950 GCA_035513495.1 Planctomycetaceae bacterium
CGGATCGCGATTACTCGGTTTGATTGCGAGATGTTTCCCGCGAACGGCCGCGAGGAGTCCCTGGTGAGGAGTTCTTCGATTCGACAGAAATTCAAATCGTTTGATGGCGAGATCGTGCCGGGAATGCGCGTCGAATGCAGCCCCGTGCCAGTTCTGTTCGAAGCGAACGCGGTCCGAACGCCAACCGCCCAGAGGAAGCTCCGCCGGAAAATTCCCGTCGAAGGGCTGAGCTTCCACGCTCCACAATTCAGTCAATAAGTGATCGATCTCCGCGGAAACGAGCTGTGGAGACTGCCGGTACCAGTACACCAACAGACTACATGCCGCCAACCCTGTCAGCGCGGCCAGGACTCTTCTGCGGGAAACTCTGCGCGGCGAGGTCGAATCCGACTTCGAATCGGGAGCGACTGTGGCGGTCCGTTCCGATTCGCGCTGGGCGTTTTCGAGCAGACGCTCCTTAAGCCCAGCCGGAATCTCGACATCGCCGATCCGATCGGAAATCTGCCGATCGAACGGAGTCCGCGCGCGATACTCACGGGCGATTTCCGGAGATTCCTCGGCGCACCGCAGAGCTTCCTCCTGTAACGGAGTCAGTTCGCTCACCGGCTCATTGGCGAGAGCGTCCAGAATGTCATATGCGTCCTGTGCGTCCATGGCTTACTCGCAATCGGGGTTTACATTGGCGATTCCATCGCCATTTTGAGGGCAATCAGTTTTCGTTTGAGTTGTTCGCGTGCCCGGGCCAGCCGGCTCAATACGGTTCCCAAGGGAACCTCAAGCACTTCCGCGATCTGGTTACACGACAACTCTTCCAGGTAATACATGACCAAGGCGTTACGAAACTCCTCGGGTATTTCGTTGAGAGCCTGCTGGAGCGCCTCCGAATCAAAATCGGGAGGCGATTCCGCGCTCGACTCATCCTCCGGTTCGCTCACCGACTCCAGACTGATCGCCGGGGATCGGTTTTGCGACTTGAAAAACAAATTACGCAAAATGCTGCACAACCAGGAACGCGCCGCTGCGGGATGTTCCAGTTGATGCAGTTTTCGTTGCGCGACGAGGTAGGTCTGTTGAGTGAGGTCTTCGGCATCCGCTTGTTCACCCGACAGTCGAAACGCATATCGATAGAGCATTTCGTAGTGCTCCTCGATCAACTGAGTCAATTCGGGCTGTGAAGAGGATTGAGACATCGCTCTCAATGGGAGAGGGTTGCGGGGGCGGAGATATTCCCTGTTTTTCGTCAATTCCCGAAAAACGAAGGGAAATTCAATACAAAATCGGGCTCGGGGAGAGAGCCAACCGCCATGAAAGACGCCTCGATCGAGGGGGTCTCACCCGGTTTTTGCCCTTTTCCGGAAAAACATCCTTCAAAACAGAGGATTCAGCGGCGGTTTCCTCCCGCCAATTGAACCGGCTCAGGCTGCGATTTTACGGCGGGAACATTCGATGGTGCTTTGAGTGCCTTCAAAAACGCTAACACCGCCTGCTGATCTTCGTTGTTCAGTTTCCCGAATTTGTCTCTCACCGTACGAGCATCCCCGCCATGCTGCAAAATCGCATCCATCAGAGTGGAAGCGCGGCCGTCGTGCATGTAAGGGGCCGAATCGGCAACTCCCCACAAAGGAGGCGTTTTCCATTCGTTCGGTCGCGGCTCGGAACTCGGTAACGGAATCTCGGATGGAACGATCGTATAGTTATCCGAGTCACGGTCTTCGAGCGAATAGAGCAGAAAATCGGAGTAGACCCCTTTCACATCAGCGACATCCGGAATGTGGCAGATCGCGCAACCGATCGAAGAAAACAGTTCCTGGCCGTGTGCGATCGTCTGTTTCAGTTCGGGCGATGCGGGCAATTCGAGGATCGGGGCGGGAAGCGACTCGCAGAACGCCACGAGCGCTCGGAATTGTCTACGGTCGAGATCGAGTTTGGCGTTTTCGTCAGTCCCCTGCTGATGCGGCTTGTCCTGTGCTCGTTTGGGATTGGTCAGTCCGATTTCGACGGCGCAGGCGGCGGCGACAAAGTCTTCAACGGAGGCAAATTGACCTTTCCAGCCGAATTTACCCACGCGTCCGTCCGGCAGAATGCGCACGCGTCCCGCGGGGATACTGTCGAATTTCCCTTGCAGTTCCTGTCCGATTTGAGACAGCAGATTCCAGCGGCGGCTGTTTCTGATCGCGGAGTCGGGAATCCGATCGATCTGTCCGGCACCGAAAATCGCCGGTGTATTGACGGACGCGACGATGAGCGGATTGAAGTCCGGCTCCTGGTAAACGCAACCGTTGACCTCGCTCCGCAGACCTTTAATGATCGGGAACTTGGCCCGGACGATGTCCATCGATTCGCGGAACTGGTCCAGAACGGCATCTTTATGGATCACACCCGCGACGACCTCTGATTCGCCCGCTTGCGGATTGGGGAGCGCAGTGAACGCGGTCACATTGTGTTGGTTCGTCCCCGCTCCTCCCACTCCCCCCTGAAAGTGGCATTCGACGCACGAACGGGCATTGAAGACGGGTCCGAGTCCGTCGCCTTCAGCAGCGAGAGGATCGTTGAGTTGCCACTCGTGTTCGAATAGTTCCTGACCCTGCGCGAGGAGTTCCTCGGACGGCTTGGAAAAGGAGGCGACAACCTGAGAGAGACCCCATCCGGAAAATGCCAGCAAACCAATCGCCAACAGCCAATGCCAACGCTTCCACTCTTGCAAACGTTCCATGACCGATCTCCCAAAGCTTGCGGGCTTACATAAACTCAGATGACCACCGCGGTCAAGATTTGAAATGGAAAAACGCTTTTTGAATCCATGGAATCATGCAAATGAAGGGCGATTTCAGTATAACGAAGTTGATCGGAAAAAGATCAACTATTTTTTGAGAACCGACCGGAATTTTTCCAACTCGAGTCTTTCGTGCGTCCTCGTTTTCGTGTCCGAATTCAGTCTGCATCCCGCAGAGATGATTCAGTTCCAGCGTTCCTCGATTCAAATATTCACTCGAACAGCAGATGATCAATCCTGTCGTTTCTCCCCGAGAATTCGCGGTCGGCGTCGTCAGAAAACTGACGGATGCGGGATATCGCGCTCTGTGGGCCGGCGGCTGCGTGCGCGATCTCGTCTCGGGATTCACGCCCAAGGATTACGACGTCGCGACGACTGCGACACCGGACGACGTGCGGCGTGTGTTTGGACGCAAGTACACAGTTCCCGTCGGGGAAAGTTTCGGAGTGATGCTGGTCATCGGTCCGAAATCCGCCGGAACGATCGAAGTCGCCACGTTCCGGCGCGAAGGCGAATACCTCGATGGACGCCGTCCGAACTCGGTCGAGTTCTGCACGCCCGAGGAAGATGCTCACCGCCGCGATTTCACGATTAACGGTATGTTCTACGATCCCCTGACCGAGGAAATTCTGGACTACGTGGGGGGCCGAGCGGACCTCGACCATAAAATCCTGCGTTGTATCGGTGATCCTGAGGATCGCTTTTACGAAGACAAACTGCGGATGCTCCGCGCGGTTCGCTTTACGGCACGCTTCAATTTTCAACTCGAGGCGCGAACTGCGAAGGCGATCCGCAAACACGCCCCCGACATCACGGTCGTGAGCGTCGAACGGATCGCGCACGAACTGCTCAAAATGCTCGAACACAAGAACCGCCGCCGCGCCGTCGAGCTGGCTCTCGATCTCGATTTGTGGCCGATGATCCTGCCGGAAATCCAACTGGCGTGGCCCGTCGATCGGGAAACCGAGACCCGGTTGAGCATCCTCGATTCGCTGCGCGAACCGAGTGCCGAACTGGCGTTGTCCGTACTCTGTCTGGACCTTTCGGTGCGAATTACCGGAGAACTCTGCCGCCGCATCAAATTGTCCAACGATCAGCGCGAGCGAATCACGTGGCTTGTCGAAAACCAGTCGAGCCTGGAGCGGCCGGACCAGCTTCCCCTGCATCGGCTGAAACAGTTACTGATACATCCCTGCCATCGCGACTTACTGGAGCTTCTTCGAACCCGGATGATCGTCGAACAAGATTCGAGCGCGGACTATGTATTCTGCGAGCGGTATCTGCGGGAAACTCCTCCCAGGAAACTCGATCCTGAACCACTGCTGACCGGCGGAGATCTGATCCACCTGGGGCTCAAACCGGGGCGAGAATTCAAGCAACTGCTGGAACAGGTACGCAACGCTCAACTTGACGAACAAATCTCCGGCCGTGACGAAGCACTGGATTTTGTCGCCCGGTTGCGACAGAATCCCCTCAAAGATCAACTGTAGCTCATCACTCTCACCTTCCACTCTTCTACCTTCCACTCTTACACCCCGAGAAAAATGACCGACAAAGTACGAATTGCGATTATCGGAGCCGGAGCGGTTTCGGACTTCCATCACGTCCCCGGAATCAACATCGATCCCCGTGCCGAACTGGTGGCCGTGTGCGATCCCAATGAAGCTCTGCTCGAACAGCGACAAAAGGATTGGGGGCCGACGAAAAAAACGACCGACGTGCAGGCGATCGCCGACGATCCCGGCATCGACGCGGTTATCATTGCCACGCCGAACTTCACGCACAAGGAAATTACGCTGGCGTGTCTCGCGGGAGGAAAGCACGTGATGTGCGAAAAACCGCTGGGGTTGAATTTCGCCGATTCGGCGGAAATGTATCGCGCCGCCCGCGATCGGAACTTGCGTCACATGACCGCCTTCACGTACCGGTTCGCTCCGTCGATGCGGTTTTTGCGGCATCTGGTGACGAGCGGACAACTCGGTGTCCCCCGGCATTTCCGCAGTCAGCGGTTTCTCGATCTGCCTGAAACCAGTTGGGGCTGGCGTCAGTACAAAGACAAGGCGGGAGCGGGCGATCTGTTCGATATGACGATCCATCGCATCGACTTCGCCCAGGATTTGATGGGACCGATCAAATCCGTCTGCGGAGCGGTGGCCCAATTCGCTCCTCGCACCGTGATGGCTGACGGAGGAAGTTGTCCGCCATCCGAAGTCGACGACTGGTCGGCCCTGATCGGGCGCTTCGAAAGCGGAGCGGTCGGTGTGTGGGAAGGAAGCACACTGATGAAGGGGCATCACAACAAGGGAGTCGGTTTCGAGTGGGCCGAGATCAACGGCTCCGAAGGTTCGGCCGTTTATCAATTGACCGACCCGAACGTGATTCTGGTCGGCAAGCACGGTGGCGTTATGGAAAAGGTTCCGATCCCCGAAGAACATCTCGTGATTCCCGGATCGCCCCGCGACCCGCACGCGGGAGAACCGAGTACTGTGTTCCGCTACGATCTGGTCTGGGAATTCGTCTCGGCCATCGTCGAGGGACGCGACGCGGTGCCCGGCTTCGACCATGGAGCCTCGGCACAATTCATCGCCGATTCCGTTTTGAAATCGTACGAACAAAAAACCTGGGTCGAGATCGATTACGATCTGGGATGAGCCGCTTGAGTTTTTTGAACAGGAGGAAACGGAGAGAACAGAGTATCGAGAACCGTTCGTCCTGGCTTGCTCGCGCACGCGGCTCAGAGATCGCGTTTCGAACTTTTCCAACTTTGCCCACTCTTGAGGACCAGACGCATGGACCGTCGTGATTTTCTGAGACACTCTTCGATTCCGGCGATTGCACTGGCGGCGGGGGCGGGGGCGTGCAATCCGTCAAGCGCGCCAGCACAGGATCAGACTGCGAAGGGGTCCACGCGTCATCCCAATCCGATCGCAGTTTCAACGTATTCGTACTGGCGATTTCGGGAGGATTCGAAATTGCCGATCGAGGACTGCATCGATCTCGCTGCCGAAGCGGGTTTCGACGCGGTGGAGATTCTGCATATCCAGATGCGACAAGAGGACAACGCGTATCTGCAAATGCTCAAACGCCGGGCGTTCGTGAACGGACTGGCCTTGTGCGGTTTTTCGACGCATCAGGGATTCGTCTCACCCGATGCCGAATCTCGCAATCGAAACATCGAGCATACGTTGAAGTGCATCGAATTGGCGTATCGGCTGGGGATTCCCACGATCCGTGTGAATACCGGCCGGTGGGGGACCACAAAGTCCTTCGACGAACTGATGGCCAACAAGGGGATCGAACCCCGGCTTGAAGGGTACACCGACGACCAGGGATTCGAATGGGTGATCGACTCGTTGGAGAAGTGTCTCAAAAAGGCCGAAGAGTGCGGAGTCGTCCTGGGACTCGAAAATCACTGGGGACTCGGCCGGACCGCCGAAGGCGTCTTGCGGATCGTCAACGCGATCGACTCCCCCTGGCTGCAGGTCACGCTCGATACCGGCAACTTCCTGGAGAACATTTACGAACAGCAGAAGTTGATGGCGCCCAGGACTGTGTACGTGCAGGCGAAAACCTATTACGGCGGAGGGACGTGGTACACGCTGGAGATCGACTATCCCCGTGTTGCGGAGATCCTGCGGAGCGTCGATTATCGCGGATACATCTCGCTCGAGTTCGAAGGAAAAGAAGACGTCCGCACGGCGATCCCCAAAAGTCTGGAACTGCTGCGGAAAACGTTCGGCTGAACCATTTCCGACCTCGCGTGTCGGTTCGATCAACGACCGCTCGCCAGCAATCAACATCGAATCGTAAAGTTGCGATGGAACTTTCTCATTCTCCGATCGAACTGCCGACGCTCAACACCGAACGGTTGCAACTTCGTCCGTTCCGACTGTCTGATGCGAATGACGTGCAGCGGCTTGCCGGCGATCGCGCAGTCGCCGAGAACACGATGGTCGTTCCGCATCCTTACGAAGACGGAATGGCCGAGAGCTGGATCGAAACGCACGTGACTAATTTCGATTCCGGAAAAAATCTGAACCTCGCCGTCGTGCGCCGCGAATCGGGGGAGCTGGTGGGGGCGATCGGCCTGGAATTTCATCCGGATCATCAGAATGCCGAACTCGGATACTGGATCGGCAAACCGTTCTGGGGGAACGGCTACTGCACCGAAGCAGCG
>DATKCB010000237.1:0-3035 GCA_035513495.1 Planctomycetaceae bacterium
TGCAATGGGTGGGATCGCCGCGCTGGTCGCGGCATCACGACCGGATGGCGAGCATGAGTGCGCTCGTTTCGGCGGGTGGGCGAATTTATTACATCATGGACGAAGGGTCGCGCGTCTCGATTCAGCTCCCGTCGCGGTGGGCTCTGATCGCGCGCGACGCGTTTAACGGAACGATTCTCTGGAAGCGTCCGATCGAAACCTGGGAGAACCATCTCTGGCCGCTCAAAAGCGGTCCCAGCCAACTCGCACGGCGGCTCGTGGCGAATGAAGATAAGGTCTACGTCACGCTGGGTTATCGGGCTCCGATCGTGGAGATCGACGGAGCGACCGGCGAAACGCTGCACACGTTCGAAGAGAGCGATCCCGCCGAGGAACTGGTTGTTTCCGACGGAGTGTTGTACGCGCTGGTGAATCCGGGAATCGGCGAACTCGACGACTTCGCTCCTCAACTGAACACCGGCGATCAGGGCCGCGTCGCCCGGGACTACGCCTGGAACGAACAGGAACGCTCGCTCGTCGCGTACGAACTGGGGACCGGCAAGTTATTGTGGAAGAAAGGTTCGAAAGTCGCTCCGCTTACGTTGTCTGCCGACGAGCAGCATGCCTTCATCCACGATGGAGAGAAGATCGTCGCGCTCAATCGCTATAGCGGCGAGCAAAGCTGGGCCTCGGAACCGGTGACTCGGCGTGCGAAGCTGACGATGAATTTCGGACCGAAGCTGGTGATCCAGAACGGCGTGCTGATGTTCGCCGGCGGCGACAAGAAGATGACCGCCTTCGATGCGAATACCGGAAAATCGCTCTGGACGTCTCCGCACGCGCAGTCGGGTTATCAATCTCCGGAAGATCTGCTGATCATTAACGGAGTCGTCTGGAACGCGCCGACGACAGGGAGCAATGACTCCGGAAAATTCACGGGGCGCGATGTGAAGACCGGCGAGGTCAAGTTCGAGTTCGATCCCGATGTCGAAACGTACTGGTTTCATCATCGCTGCTACATCGCGAAAGCGACCGATCGGTTTCTGATGCCCTCGCGGACGGGAATCGAATTCGTCGATCCCGCGACGGAGCACTGGGACATCAATCACTGGGTCCGCGGCGGCTGCCTGTACGGCGTGATGCCTTGTAACGGATTGACCTACGCTCCTCCGCACAACTGTGCGTGCTATCCCGAAGCGAAGGTTTACGGGATGAACGCGCTCGCTCCCGCTTCCCCCACGAGAGCACTCCCCGCGATCATCGACGAAGCAGGCCGGCTCGAACGAGGCCCCGCCTTCGATGCGATTCAGGAAGTGGCGACTTCGGCAACCGACTGGCCGACCTATCGGCACGACCGGTCGCGGAGCGGGTTCACGAACGCGGAAGTTTCGGCAAATCTCGAACCTGGCTGGGAAACGGAACTCGGCGGGCGACTCACGAGTGTGGTTGTCGCGAACGGGACCTTGTACGTCTCGCAGATCGACGAACACACCTTGCATGCGCTCGACGCCGCGACAGGAGAGAGACGCTGGAGATTTACTGCGGGAGGACGGATCGATTCGCCTCCGACTGTGTGGCAGGGACGCGTGCTGTTCGGTTCGGTGGATGGTTGGGTGTATTGTCTGCGGGCCGATGACGGGGCACTCGCATGGCGGTATCGGGCGGCGCCTCTCGACGTGCGTCTGACGGCTTTCGAACAGCTCGAATCGGTCTGGCCGGTTCATGGGAGCGTCCTCGTCGATGGCGAGTCGGTGTATTGTGTCGCGGGGCGATCCAATTTTCTCGACGGCGGATTGCGCTGGCTGAAGCTCAACGCCCGCACGGGTGAAAAACAAGCTGAGCAGATTATCGACGAGAAAGATCCCAACGGAAACGGGACCATGCAGGACAATCTCGAAATTCTGCAGATGGCGGTCGGGCTTCCGGATATCCTGTCCAGCGACGACAAATACGTCTACATGCGATCGCAACTGTTCGATCGCGAGGGCAAGCGGCTCGAAGTCGGTCCGAACTCAGGCGATTTCGCGGCTCAGGCGTCGGTGCATCATGGAGAAGGCCCGCATCTGTTCGCACCGATGGGATTCCTCGACGATACGTGGTTCCATCGTTCGTACTGGGTGTACGGAAAGAGTTTCGCGGGGGGACACGCGGGTTACTATCAGGCCGGACGATACGCGCCCTCGGGACGGATTCTCGTCAACGACGAGAAGAACGTCTATGGGTTCGGGCGCAAGCCGGAGTATCTCAAGTGGACGACGATCATCGAACATCAGTTGTTCTCGGCTCCGAAAGAGGCTCCGGTCGTTCCCGAACGACTGCGTCGGCGGGGAGTACGGGGACCGGCGTCGTCGATGGTTTCGTTCGAGAAAACGAAATCGATCGATCCGACGGGGAAAGCGGTCGCGGTCGAAGCCTGGGTGAACGCCGACCGGCCGAGCGGCGTCGTGCTCGCTCACGGGGGGCCGACTCAAGGGTACGCTCTCGTTCTCAAAGCGGGGAGGCCGGAGTTCCTGTTGCGTGCGGATTCCAAGTTGTACTCGGTCGCCGCCGAGGATCGGATCGTCGGCGATTGGACGCATCTCGTGGGACAGGTCACGGCGGATAAGAAACTCGAGCTGTACGTCAATGGAAAACTGGCCGCCAGCGGTGCGGCAGAGAGTCTGATTACAGGCGAACCGGCACAGTCGCTGCAGATCGGTGCCGATGATGCTTCCGCCGTGGGTGATTACCAATCCCCCAACGGATTTACCGGTCTGATCGATAATGTCCGGGTTTATCACGGAACTTTAACTTCTGAAGAGGTCGCAGCAGCGTTCGCGAATCCGGGAGATGCCGAACCGGAAGCGGCCGCAGTGATCGCCGTTTCGTTCGATCGCTCGGACACAACCGACGAGTCGGGCAACAACAATCACGGCAAGGCTAACACCGCGCGGGCGATTCGAGGAAAAGCCGGGATGGCGATGCAGTTCACCGGCCGCGGCGCCGCCGGGACGGTCGGTCGGAAAGACAGTTACGTCGAACCGAACTGGACGCAGGACGTTCCACTGCTTGTGCGA
>DATKCB010000238.1:0-5666 GCA_035513495.1 Planctomycetaceae bacterium
GGTCCGGATACCTGTTGTGGAAGTTGTCTCCACGATCCAGCAAAGGTTGCAGGGTTGAAATATACGATGGGCACTCATGACGCGCCGACACAAGTAAATAAGAGTCGGACGGGAACATTTTTCCCGTCCAAACCACAAGCAACTCCGGTCGACAGGAACATGTTCCCATCGTGCAGAGCTTGTAAATCACGTGAAAAACAGCCCGAAATCCCTCTGGATGCAGTTTTTTGCATGAGTTATAGTTCCGCTCCAAGCGGCACACCTCCCGATTTCCCCTCGTTCGATTTCTTAGCTCTTCCAATCCTGTCCGTGCGAAACTCGTCAGTTCCATTCTGTTCGCGACTCGCGTTTGCGCTGGGATGCGCAGCGATGCTTTCCGGCTGCGCCTGGTATGGATACGGGGACACGAAAAAGGAATCCCTCGCCCAGAAATTGACCGAGCAGGCCCATCGCTCGGAGGCGCAAGGGGACCTCACGGGGGCGACCGAATCTCTTCAGAAAGCGGCCCAGATCGATCCCTCGGATGTAGCGGCCAGGTGGGAATTGGTGCGGCTGCAACGGGCTGCGGGGAACAACCCCGCGGCGATCGAGACGCTCAAGAAAGTGGTGGAACTCACTCCAGACGATTCGGCGGCCTGGCTCGAGTTGGGAGAATTGCAGTTCGAAACTGGAGAATACGTGTGGGCGAGCCGCAGTTTCGAAGCGGCGCTGCAGCACGATCCGCTGCTGATTCCCGCCCTGCTCAAGCAGGCTGAGCTTGAACAGCTTCGAGGATACGACGAACAAGCGCTCGAGCTGTATCATCGAATCCTCTCGATCGATAAAAATCACATTCCCTCCATGCTTCAGATCGCCCGTATTCAGATGCTGAGAGATCAATCGGTTCGCGCCACGCTGATCCTCCGCACGGCCTGTTTCTGCCGCGGCGCCAATTCCGATCAGATCGGGGAGGCTCGCAATCTGCTGGGGATCGCTTACGGTCAGCAGGAACGCTGGGAGGACGCCGTGGAGTCACTGAGTATCGCTGCCAGGATCGAACGCGAGCCGAGTACCGAACAACTCTATTATCTGGCGTATGCCCAGTATCGCGCCAAACTGCCGCTCGACGCCATGCAGACCGCCGAGACGATCCTCAAAAACAATCCCGAATACCTGCCCGCCTCGTTGCTGCACAATCATCTGGCGGGTGAACTGGACGCCCCCCGCTCTCATGTCTATCCCGTCGCATTTCGAGGACATCGGCTCCCCCCTGCCCCGCCGGGCTGGCCGGAACCGCCCGGTTCGGTCACGTTGAATAATCTTTAAGTCAGCGCGTGGGAGAAATCGCTTCTTTCGATCTGTTTACTCCTTGCAACTCCGCGCGAATTTCTCCAGCATGAACTCTCCACTTGAGAATTCATGGAGAAACAATTCATGCCGAACGCACTGATTCTGGCGCTGGACTCAGGCACCACCTCCTGCCGGGCGATCCTGTTCAATCAGGCCGGAGAAGTTCTGGGAACGACACAGAAAGAGTTCCCGCAAATCTTCCCGTCGCCGGGACACGTCGAACACGATTCGCTCGCGATCTGGGAAACACAACTCGCGGTCAGCCGACAGTTGCTCAAGGATCAATCGGTTGCGCCCGAGCAGGTTGCGGCGATCGGGATCACGAATCAGCGGGAAACGACTGTGCTGTGGAATGCCGCCGATGGAACACCCGTCGCAAATGCGATCGTCTGGCAGAGCCGGATCACTGCCGCACGCTGCGATCGGCTTAAAGCGGAAGGCCGCGCCGATTCCATCCGCGACAAAACGGGGCTTGTGATCGATGCCTACTTCTCCGGCAGCAAACTCGAATACCTGCTGGACAAGTACGATCCCGATCGGACGCGCGCTGCCAAGGGAGAAATCCTGTTCGGGACCGTCGAGACGTGGCTCCTCTGGAAACTGACCGGCGGCAAAGTCCACGCCACCGACCCGAGCAACGCCAGCCGCACGATGCTGTTCAACATTCACTCCCTGGAATGGGATGACGAACTGCTGGAATTGTTCCGCATTCCGCGAGCGATGCTCCCCGAAGTGGTGCCCACCAGCGGAGTCGTCGGTGAAACCGTCTCCGAACTGTTCGGCAAATCGATTCCCATTGCCTCGCTCGTCGGCGATCAGCAGGCCGCGACGTTCGGACAGTGCTGCTTCGAACCCGGCTCGGCCAAAAACACCTACGGAACCGGTTGCTTCATGCTGCTCAATACCGGAGCGAAACCGGTCCGTTCCGAGCAGGGACTGCTCACGACGATCGGCTGGAAAATCGGCGACGAAGTCGTGTACTGCCTCGAAGGATCGGTTTTCGTCGCCGGTGCGGTCGTGCAGTGGCTGCGGGACGGACTTCAACTCTTCAAACATTCTTCCGAGGTGGAAGAACTGGCCGGTCGCGTCGAAGACTCCGGCGGTATGATGATTGTCCCCGCGTTCGTCGGACTTGGTGCCCCTTACTGGAATCAGGACGCGCGCGGAACCATCGTCGGAATTACCCGTGGTTCGACCCGCGAACACTTCGCACGGGCCGCGCTCGACTCGATGGCGTATCAAAGCTGCGATCTGCTCGACGCGATGAATAACGAAAGCGGCTTGCCGCTGACGGAACTCAAAGTCGATGGCGGTGCCTCGGCGAACAACCTCTTGATGCAGTTCCAGTCGGACCTGTTGAACGTTTCCGTGATGCGTCCCAAAGTCCACGAAACGACCGCGCTGGGAGCTGCTTATCTGGCGGGACTGGCCGTCGGTTACTGGAAGAGTCTGGCCGACATCGCCAAAAACTGGCAGCTCGATCGAGAATTTCAGCCCGCGATGGAGGAAGGAGAACGCAGCGCATTACGGCATCGCTGGAACCGGGCGGTCGAACGATCGCTCGACTGGGAACAAGGGTGACCAAGGTCACTCAACCACCGGCTCAATCCAGACATTGCGATACTCGATCGAAGTGTGATCTCCTTGCAGGAAAATCGGGCCGGGTTTGGTGACGTCGCTCAGGAGAGCACCGCCGGTCGGGCCGGGGACGGGCTGATTGTCGATCACTTTCTCGCCGTTCAGGACAACCGTCACATGGCGGTCGACGAGCGTGATGTCGTACGTGTTCCACTCCCCTGCTGGCTTGCCTGCGTTCGTGAGGGGTTTGATCCGACCAAAGATCGCTCCGACACCTTGAATCCCCTGCATCTTGCTCTCGCGGTCAACGACCTGCACTTCGTACATCCCGCGGAGATAGACACCACTGTTGCCTCCCTCCGGCGGGCGAAACTCGATGTGCAGCCGGAACTCCTCGAATTCTTTTTCCGTGCGCAGGTTGGCGTAATCGCCGTAGACGGAGAAATCTTTCTTGGGAGTGTCGTTGAGGAGAACGCCTTCTTTGACCGACCAGCCGTTGAGCTTCTTTTCGTCGGTGACTTTCCAGCCGGTGAGATCATTCCCGTTAAAGAGGATCTGTTTTGGACCGAATTTGATTTGTGAGAGATCAGGTTTTGATGGCAGCGGTGGCATCCGCTCACCGGAAAACCGTCGTTCTGGTCCTTGAGGTTCACTCAGGATCGGAGGTTGAGAGAGCATTCTTGGAAAGACCTTTCCCCCGATTTTATCGCCAACGCAACGGATGATGAATGTCTGGCCTCCAACCTTACGCTTCAATTCAATGTATAACAATTCGTCTTTGAAAATTGCATTATCCATGACTCGCACACCACCCACAGCCCACATCAGTTCGACGTGCGGTTTACCGTCTCTCTCGGAGACACTCAACCACCCTGCTTCTCCGGTCGGCAGTGTGAGCGCCCAGTCGCCGTAGATGGGGTTGGGTTCTTCAGCGAAGCATGTGAGTGGGAACAGACCGACCAGCAGACATAGTATTGGGAGTCGACGCATCGGATACCTCTTTGAAATGTACTTAATTCTCGCCGACTCCCTTGCCCTGGACTATTTCTTCCACGGAGGAGTATCCGGCAGATACGTATTGAATTCGTTGATCAGTTCCTGCTGATACGCCCCGGCAAACGTGCCGTCGAGGAATTTCTGTAAGCCTTCGTTGAAGAACTTCTCCCAACTCGCGTCTTCGTGGCCGGGGTTGATCGGGAAGTACAGGATGCTGACCGCAACGGCGGCGCTCATGTCGCCGGGGGCGTCTCCCATCATCAGGCATTTTGTATTCTCGTACCCCTGCTCCATCGCCTTGGCGAGGATTTCTTTCTTGCTGCCGGCTTCCTGTCCGCAGATCGCCTGGACGTACCTGGCCAGACCGTGCTCGGCCCATTCGGTCTCCAGCGCCGCGGTCGGAGTCGACGAACAGACGAGCATGTCGGCGTGCGGGGCGAGTTTGTCCAGCGATTCGCGAACGAGCGGAAACGGCGGCACTCCTTTGACGATGTCAGCCACGGTCGCATTGACGGCGACTGACCATTCGAGCGCCTGCGTCAGATCGGGATCCTTGGTTTTCTCCACCTCTGCCTTGAGTGCCGGGTTCCCGAGCTTCGTTTCCCGCTTCATCCAGTCGAGTACCCCCTGTAGTTGAGGAATCTCGACATGGCGGGCCTTCACTTCCGGCCGTTCGGCGAGCAGTTGCAGCGCCTCGGTGTACGACTTGAACCGATTCGCTCCCCTGCTCTTCGAATACAGATTCGTAAACTCCGCCGCCTCGCGGGCGTACTTCGAGACCGGCTGCAGATTGAAATACTTGATGAAGTTTGGAATGAAACATTCCTTATGCTTGATCTCCATCGCATCAAAGGCACAGCCGTCGGAGTCGATGCCGATGAGGAAGTCGTGATGGCGTTTGAAATTGTCGAGGGGGTGGGACATGGTAGTTCTTTTGGGGGGGTAGAAGGTTTAAGGTTCAAAGTAGAAAGAAGACGTCTGGTGGTATTGGTGGGCTGTCCGTTATCGCGTGACAGTATGCCTCGTTCGTAGCGTTTATTCAAACACACGAGGCGCGAGATTTGCTCTCGGTACCGCGATTCGTTTGCCGTCAATCGTGTCTGCGATCAGGACTGAAAGATCGCGAAATGTAACGACACCTTCAGGAGCCCAATGACATTGAGATATCGTGACACCTGCGTAGACGTACGAGTACAGAAACAGGAAGAACGGTATTAACGGATATAGAGACGATCTATCTATGAAAAAAAGCGAGGGCAGAATCCCAGCAAGTCCGAGAAAGTAAGCGAGACTGAACCATTTGTAGCTGAACAAATTCCTTGTTGCGGGGAGTTGGTTCTTCAGGAAAAGCTGCAGACGTTTCCAGAAGTATTCCATCGATCTCGTACCGATGACTTCGTTCAAACGGGTACTGGGAGTGATTTGCACGTCGTAGTGCTCTGCCCAACGTCGCCCGAGATATCGAAGATCTTCAAATGCTCCCGCAACCCGGCAGTTCTGGAAACAGATATTGAGCGGTTTGAATTGTGGGGCGGGAATCCGCTTCAAAAATGCGTCGGCTAGCTCGCCGAAAGTAGCTTGAGGTGAGACATCTTCCCAGTTGAGTGATTCGAGATCCATCTCGTCATCGATGGGCAACTCCTTTCGCAATACTTTCACCCACTCTCGATCAGGGAGCGGAATGGGAAAGCTCAAATAAAGAATTTCGGCGAAAAATAAGGGATACGATGACTCTTCATCGTCGAAGATTTCACGAAGAAGTG
>DATKCB010000239.1:0-2963 GCA_035513495.1 Planctomycetaceae bacterium
AGTCAGAGCATTTGCCGGTGGTGGAACTGAAGAAGTAGGGTCACTCAGAGAGAAACCTCGCGAACCGCACTGCTCGGGTTCATCCGGGAACCCCTTCAGAACTGGACGAACAGCCCGTCGTCCATCGATCCCAGCAGGGAGTACGTTTGCGTATCGATATTCTCGCTGATGAATTTCACGGAACCGTCTGCGAGCAGGAAGTACGCTCCCCCATCGTGGGAACTGCTGAAACGGCCCGAAAATTCGGAATTGACCTTCACGTCGGGATGCGTCACCCCCGTGGTGCTGAGTGCGTTGCAATTCCCCCCCACGTTCCCCATCTCAAACACGCTATCCTCAGTGTGAGCGATGCTGAAATTTCGGACCCAGGTCGCGCCGCGAGCGGCTTGGCCATTCTCCAGCCTGGACATATCGCGTTCGCCGACGGCGAACGTGAACCCCAGTCCGTCCCGGACTGCCACCATTCGCGTATTCGTCTGAAAACCGAAAATCCCCTTTTCCGCTTTCGAGTGCTGCATTGTGTGATCAAAGAGAAAAATATCCGCTGGATCGAACGGTTTTCGGCTCCGACCGTTGACGGCGACATAATTCGATTTGGCATACCCTCGCCGCAGTTCGCCGAGGGACGAGCCCATTGAAGGTTCGTAATGGAACAAACCATATCCGCTTTCCTCGCCCCCCGAGTCGGACCGGCAAAGAAACACTTCCAATGCCATATTGCGGGGATCGGTGGGAGGCGGGGGATCGGCACCCTCACCGATCTTCAATTGTTCGTACAGCGGCTGCTGTTCGAGCATCGGGAGCAGATACGAACTCCAGCTCCACAGGCAACCTCGATCGACTAAAGACGTCACATGATCGATCCGGCCCACCACCCAGCCCGGCGGGAAGATTTGATGCGCATCGTGGTAGTTGTGTAGCGCGATACCGATCTGTTTCAAATTATTTTGACAAGCGGCGCGGCGGGCCGATTCCCGAGCCTGTTGGACCGCCGGTACGATCAACGCGACCAGAACGGCGATCACCGCCATCGAGACCAGCAACTCGATCAGAGTGAAGCCTCGTACGGAAAAACGATGTTGTTTTCTCGAATCAATGGACAAACTCATCGAATCACGCGCTCCAGCAGTTCACGAAATCGAGCCTCCGTGCGTACCGACGAAAGGTCAGGGTCATTCACTAAAAGTGCCTGATTCTCGGGAATTCGAAAGTATCCGAGACGATGAGCGGCTTCGAGTGCGTCCACCGCAAGCTGGGCATATTCCCTAGTGAAATCCCTTTTCTCATCATGAGGGATATCACTATAAGAATTAGCCGTTTCACACGCAAGCGAAAAAACGCAACCCAGATCGTACATCATCAGGGGCGTGACTTTGTCAGAGTGCATCAAGCGTTCAGCTTCCTCGACCGCCTGTCGATACTTACGTGATTGCGCCATGCTCAACAGGCGATCGAGCGTCCGCACCTGACTCATGTAGTTCTCCCAGTGCAGCCTGTCCTCGAGATTCGTTTCACGCGACTTCCCGCTCTCCCTGACAGAGATCAGCACGGCGACCATGCAGAGCGAGAACACCCCCGCTGCAATCGCCCCCGCGACCGCCGGGCGCCGGCGACACCACAGCCACATTTTTTCGGCCCGACTGACCGGTCGCGCCAGAATCGGCTCGCGCGTCAGCCAGCGATCGAGGTCTTCGGCGAGAGCGGCTGCCGACCGATATCGCTTGTCGGGTTCTTTCCGCAGACACTTCAGGCAGATCGTCTCGAGATCCTGGGGAATCGCGGCATTCAAACTCCGGGGTGAGACCGGTTCGTGTTCGATCAATTGCTGGATCGTTTCGAGCGGAGTTGCCGCCTGAAAGGGAGGCCGTCCCGTCAGCAGGCAATACAAGGTTGCTCCCAAGGCGTAAACATCCACCAGCGGCCCCGATCCCGTCCCGGTCGCCTGTTCGGGCGGCATATACGAGGGAGTTCCCACAATCTGTCCGGTGACGGTCAGTCCCGAATCCACATTCAGGTCTTTTGCGATTCCGAAGTCGGTCACGCGGGGGATCCCCTGATTGTCGAGCAGGATGTTCTGAGGCTTGAGGTCGCGATGAACCACCCCTCGCTCGTGCGCGAAGTGAATCGCTTCCGCGATCGATTTCAGCAATTCGCTCGCCTCGACCGCTCCCAGCGGTCCCTGTTCCAATCGTTCGGCAAGACTCCCCCCTTCCAGCAGCGCCATCGACAGAAACTGGTATCCGTTCTGTTCTCCGACTTCGTACACCGGGACAATCCCCGGATGTTCGAGCTGCGCCGCCGCTTCCGCTTCAGCTCGAAATCGGGCCACCTCCCTTGCACTTGCCAGTTCGCCGGAGCGAATCAGTTTCAAGGCGACGATCCGGTTCAGACTTCGTTGCCGCGCCTTGCAGACGACACCCATCCCGCCTCGCGCGATTTCCTCCAGCAGATCGTAGTCTCCCAGAGAAACCGGTGCCTCCGGTCGCAGCGCCGGCCCCGTGGGATAGACCGTCGCGTCTTCATCCACCGCGCTCCCGTCCCAGGAAAGCGTTTGAGGGTACGAAACAAAAGTGGATCCACACCGATCGCAACGGACTTCCACCGCGTCGGTCGAATCGCCAATCGTGAGATCGCTCTGACATTGCGGACACTTGACTATCATAGGGACAAGTCTAACGGGATGATCTCGCGCAGGGAAAGTCGTCGGAGCCGAATCCGCTCACTGGCTAGACAGACATTCTCTGCAATTCCCGACATTGAGCGGCTGTGTTTCAATAATCTTTCAGTGGTTCCAAAGAGTTTCGGAACATTTCCTCTCCAATCACCGTCGATCTGAGACGTTGGAAGATTTTCTTGCCAAAGACCGGGATTGATCGAATCCGGCGTTTTCCGGACAATGAGATTTCGTATTTCTGCTGGCCGATACGATGAGGAGAGTTGTATGTTTCCTCGCTTCTTCTGTG
>DATKCB010000240.1:0-15085 GCA_035513495.1 Planctomycetaceae bacterium
GCGTTCAGACTTTTTCCGGGTGGTCGTTTGCGCGGCGGCATAGAACTGACTCACTCACTCCAGGGTAAACACTCCGATCAGCCGGAACGCGCTAGCGTCCGGTTCGATCAATATAAGTCGTCCAACCGGGGCTAGCGCCCAGCGGCTGATTAACAATCTGGATTACTCGTTTCATCGGATAGACAACGGAGGTCACTGCAGAACACTCCCCCACAATCCGGCAATCAAAACGTGTTTCATGCCACCCAGCGGCGCATTGCGTCGAATTCGATCTGGACCGCCCGAAAAACCCGATCGACCGACAGGTCCGTCATGCAGCGGTGATGGCCCAAAGGACAGGTCCGTTCCTGGCACGGACCGCAATCGACTTTCAGTTGCAGATGAACCGACTTCTCGTAGTAGGTTTCGCTGTATCCGATGTGCGTCGGCCCGAACAACGTGACGACCGGCGTTCCGAACGGTTGGGCAAAATGCCGCGGACCGGAATCGGTTGTGATCAACAGTTCCGAGTGCTTCACGGCGGCCTTGGAGAGTCCGATCGAGAGCGTCCGGTCGGCGAGACTGACGACGCGCGGACGATTCGAAAGACGGACGATCTCGCGGGCGATGTCGCGTTCCGCCGGACCGCACATGACCACCACTGTTTTGTGATATCCGTCCACAATCCGCCGAGCCAGTTCGGCAAAATGTTGCGACGGCCAATGTTTGGCTTCTCCGAAAGCGCCTCCCGGGTTGAGCGTGACAATCGGCATGCGCGTGAGTTCTTCGTCGAGCGTGCAGAGAAACGCAGCCCACTGCGTCTCGTCTTTACTCAGGGTCGTCAGTTCTGTCCGTTTGGAAGAGACGTCGCATCCCAGATGTTCGACCAGTTCGAGGTAATTGTCCAGGGCGGAGCGTACCGTTGAGCGGTGGAACCCAGGTAACGGATCGGTCAGCAACCAACCGCGCCCTTCGTTGGCATATCCGACACGCCGTTTGGCTCCCGACAACCAGGCCAACCAGCCGGTTCGCAGGGAATTGGTCAGCAGCAGGATCAGATCGAACTGTTCCCGGCGCAAGTGCATTGCGAACGATAGTCCGTGATGCTCCGCTTCCGGACTGTTTTTATCGTACAGCAGCGATCGGTCGATCAGTTCGGTTCCCGCCAGCACCTCGCTGATATACGGTCGATGGATTCCGACCAGTTCCGCCTCGGGAAATTTCCGTCTCACGGCACGCAATGCGGGCGTCGCCATCACGGCGTCGCCAATCCAGTTGGGCAGAAAGATTCCGATCTTGATCATCCGGCTTTCAGCTCCTTGCGGGGTCGGAACGGTTTCAGGGCCGGAGCGGCTTCTCCCCGAATCAGCTTCAGGATATCGGTCGTGGAAATCCCCTCGACGACACCGAGCGATTTGACCTGTCCTCCGTACTCTTCGACCAGTTCCTTACCGATGATTTCTTCGGGAGAATAGGTCCCCCCCTTGACCAGCAAATCCGGTTTCACGACGCTCAACACGTTGTGAGGAGTCGCTTCCTCGAAGACGACGACGTAATCGACCGCCTCCAGAGCCGCCAGCATCATCGCCCGCTGGTCCTGTCCGAACACGGGACGATCGTCTCCTTTGCCCAGACCGCGCACGCTCGAATCGCTGTTGAGCGCGACCACGAGACAATCGCCTTCGTCGGCCGCCTGCTGCAGATAGGTCACGTGACCGACGTGCAGGACGTCGAAGCATCCGTTGGTCAAGACGATCCTTTGCCCGAGCCGCTTACGCGCGGCGACTTGCCGCCCGAGTTCCTGCAGTCCGAAGACCTTGCTCGACTTCCCCCGGTGCGAGTGCAACAGGTCGGCGATCATCTCTTCGCGGCTGACCGTCACGACTCCGATCTGTTCGACTTCGAGTCCGCCCGCGATGTTCGCGAGCCGCGCGAGATCGTCGGGGGCATTTCCCGCAGCCGCTCCGACGCCGATCGTCGCCAGGACCATATCTCCCGCACCGGTAATGTCGTAGACTTCCCGCTTCCGCGTCGGATGATGTTCGCATCGACCGTCGCTGTGAATCAGTGCGATCCCGTCGGAATCGAGCGTCACGAATGCGTATTCGAGATCAAGTTTCGCGCACAACTGTTTTCCGGCTGAGAAGGCCGCGTCGAGAGTTTCGACTTCGATCCCCGTCGCCCGGGACGTTTCCAGACGGTTCGGAGTGATCGCGGTCGCTCCCGAGTAGATCGCGTAGTCTCCCGATGATGCCGGGTCGGCAATGACCGGTATTCCCAATTGTCTGGCCCGGTCGATCAGTCTGTGCAACAGTCCCGGAGTGCAGACGCCTTTGGCATAATCCGAGATCAATACCGCCGAGCATTCACCCATCGCGGAGGTCATCGCTTTGAGCAATTCGACTTCGATCTGCGAGTCGACGGGCGTTTTCACTTCCCGATCGACGCGGAGCATCTGATGGGGATGCCGGTGATGGGCGCGTCCGATGAATCGTTCTTTCACGGTCGTGGGACGGGATGGATCGGTGACGACTCCCGACACGTCGATTCCGACACGTTCGAGTTCCTGCCGGACCACGGTTCCGTCGGCATCGTTTCCGACGACACCGGCGACAACGACTTCCACTTCCAATCCCCGCAGCATGTTCGCGACGTTGGAGGCTCCGCCAAGCCGGACTTCCTGCCGGTCTTCGCGCAAGAGAATCACGGGCGCTTCCTGACTGATGCGGTCAGCGTTTCCCCAGATATAGCGGTCGAGGATCAGGTCCCCGAGCACGAGAATGCGGGGATGTCCGAAATTTTCAACCAGGTCGATCAGATGGTACGACATAAGCGTCAGCAATCCTTTGCCGGCACGTTCAATCCTTGTGTGAAAGTCGCATTCGACTTTCCCTAATTCTCTGTGAGATACCGAAATACGTCAATCCCGAATTGAGCGTTGATGTGTTGCGGCGGACGGCTCGATTCCCTCATACCGAGTCGATCCTGTTGCGCGGGCGCGTTGCGGCCGTTCTGCTGACATGCCTGTCTGCGGGGAAAAAACGACATCGCTCGCATCCTGCGTTGTTTCACAAATCGGCTCCTGTGATTTCAAAAACTCCCGGGGTTTTTCAAAGGTGAGAAATGTGGAAGATCTCATCTTTGCATCTTTGAGATCTTTGAACGAATCCCGGGAGATTTGATCGGTTTTAAAGTAGTTCGGGAAATATTTCGGATTGTTGGTTGTTTCACTAGTCGACGTTGCGCGTCGTCGTGACGTTGATTTCCAAATCTGCGAAAACGATGAGCGGGCTTCGGCGACAGAGTTCGCCCAGCAGGTTACAAACCTGCTCCACGAAGTCGATTTTCCAAATCTGCGAGAATCTCCAACCAGCCGTGAAGCGGCGAAATGAAACAGGCCCGACCGTCAGGTCGGGCGGGAGAAACGCTTCCAGCGCCAGTGGTCCGAAGGACCGGTACCACTTCGCTGCCTGGATGCCGAAACGAATTCTCGCGCAGAGTCGCAGGGACGCAGAGTTTTCAGGGATTCGGTCTGGACCGTACTCCCCTTTGAACCTTGAACCTTTCACCTTAAACCCTTCTGTTTCGACATTGGTTTTTTGACATTTGACATTCCTTCGTCGCTTGTTTCACAATTCGGATTCCATTTCATCAAAATCTCCCGGGGTTTTTGAAGTTGAGCTTTTTGGAAGTTGTCAAGTTGTCAAGTTGGCACATCTTGTGGTGCGAGGATTGCGGGACCACAACATGTTGTGGTCCGGGAACTTTTCTGAATTTTTTCAAGATTCGTCTCGTGTTTCATCATCCGGTGTTGCGCGGGGGGAGGATTCCGAGCTTCGATTCCCCGTCCATTGAACATTGAAAATTGATCCTCGACCATTTCCGGTCGAGTCCGCTTTATTCGCTATCTACCTATAGCGAGTTTGTTGCGCAACAAGCGGTATTTCCGTAGCATAGACTTCCAAGTCTGTCGGTGGAGGCCGGTTGCGAGTGATTCTTCGCAGGATGGGAGTCCTGCGACGTCGCAGATTTGGAAATTTAGGCTACTACGAACTTGCGAATCGCATTCTCGCGCGGAGTTTTCAGAGCTGAAGATCGAAGCGGATGAAGTCCGAAGGGGTGAGCGATATCCGAGTTCGATTTCAGTCTGTACTCGAAAAAAATTGTAATGGTGTCTGGTCACAGATACACTGAGCAGATTCGACCGCTGCCAGCGTCACGGCAGTTTTACAGACGGTCTTGGCGGGCTGAACTGTGTGACGCGAACTCATTCTGACAGTCGAGGCCACGATGTTGAGTCGTTTTGGGAAGTCCTTGTCGCGAATTGTCATCGGTTACGCCCTCCTGTTCGCACACTTATCGATGCTCGAAGCATTCGTCGAGGATGGTGATTCGGGGGATCAAGCCGACACGCTCACGATGTCCGGACAGGTGGTTGATTCCGCGGGCCGACCGATCGAAGGAATCTCGGTCCGCATCCCTGCGAACAAACCCAATGATAAATATGAAGCCACTACCGACGCCGACGGGAACTTTTTGTTGACGCTGCCCAAGGGTATTAAAGCGTATTCACTGACCTGTCTTGCCACGTCTCCGGACGGTGCTCAACAGGGGTTCTTTCAGCCTGAAGCCGGCGCGGCCGAGTTACCAGCCACTGTGAAGATCGAATTGAAGCCCGCGCGAGAAATCCCCGTCGAGGTCATCGATGAATCCGGGAACCCGATTTCCGAGGCCGAAGTTCTCGCGATCACTGGTTATCGTCTGTTTGCACAAACGAGGAGCGATGCATCGGGACGAGCGACGCTCCAGTTACCTGCCGGTCTGACGTTGAACGCACTCGCGGCAGTCAAATCGGGTGCGGGTCTCGATTATTTTCTGTTTCAGATTCCACGTACCAAACTGCAAACGCAGAATCCCGCCCAGCTTCCTCAGGATTTCGATTCCAGCGTCAAATTCACCCTTGCAGGTGCGCGTACCGTGACTGCGAAAGTCACGGATACGCAAGGCAAACCGATCGAAGGTGTGACAGTCTACCCATGGTATTACATGCTTCCCGAAAAAGGAGGAAATCTCAATTTTTCCGGTTGGGGGGGAATGATTCAGTCCACAAACGCGGACGGCGTCGCCTCGTTTGATTTCATCCCGCGGAACAACGAGCAACAGATCACCTTCTGGACGATGGGTACCGACACCTATCACGGTGAACGCGTCGTCTTCGATCCGGCTTCATTTGTCGATCAAGTCGACATCACGATGGAGACGTTCGTGACGGCCCGCGGCAAAGTGGTCGATCGGGAAGGTCGGCCTGTTGCGGATTCTGAAATTATTGCGATCGGGAACGGACACAAGTTCGATGATTTCCGAACCGAGGGGAAATCCGATGAGGATGGCAACGTTCGGCTCAAGCTGGTTCCCAATCATTACTACATGTTTCTCGCACGCAAAGGGCACGACATCTCTCCCGCTGTCTGTCTCGTCGTGCGCGATGAAGCTCCTGCCGAAGAGTTCGTGTTGAGCCTGGGACCGGGAACGCGCGTGTTCGGGACATTGACGATGGGCTCCCAAGAGACACCCGTTCCGAATCAATCGATCTCGCTTTATTTAGAACCCTCTCCTGGATATTACGATTTACCGGATGAACAGCAGTTGCCAAACCCGACGGACAGTCGCAGAGCCATTTCACCCCATTACGTGCAATGGACGAAAACCGACGAACAGGGGCGCTACGAGTTCTGGGCGGCTAGCGGGAAATACTATCTGATCGGTCCGCAACAGATTAAACCTCCCCACTTTCAGATCGAGGATCTGGAGACCTACGAACTCAATCTGCACACGGAACGTCCCGATACGATTGCGATGAAGGGACGAGTCGTTTACGACGATCAGCCCGACAAGCCGCTCGCCGGCGCAACCGTTTACATTTATGCCGACGGCGCGACTGCGAACCGTTACCCGCAAGCACCGACCGATTCCGAGGGTTGGTTCGAATGCGAGCGCCCCTACACTCCTTGTATCGCCTACGTTCGAAACGAAGAGAAAACATTCGCCGCCATTACGCGGATCGTTCTGAAACAGAGATTTGTCGAGATGCGCCTGCTACCGACGAGCAGCGCGAGCGGACGTCTTGTTTCCGCAACTTCCGGTGAATCGTTATCCGGTGAAACGATCACCTATGGAATTCGCGTGTATTCGGGGGAAGAGGAAAACAGTTCCTGGATGACTCTCTTCGGTGGATCGACGACAACAGCGACTGACGGCTCGTTCGAACTCACGGGTTTACTTCCCGGTTTCGACTACGTCGTGAATGTTGTCACCGACCGCGACAGTGACGGTCATCCCCGCGCCTGGCGGGGGATCGGACACGTCGAATTCCAGAAACCCGGCCCGATCGATCTGGGCGAACTGGCTCTCAAGCCTGGGTTCAAACCGCCCACCTTGGGAGAGAATATCGAACGCTGGTTCGCCAGCCAGCTGGATCCCGCGATGCGGATCGAATCGAAGCTCCGCGACGCGCGGTTGGGGCATCAGCATCTGATGGTGCTGATCTCGTCGCAGGATCACTCGTTTTGCCGCAAGTTTTTTGAAATTCGATACGACTCTCCAAACGATGTGAGACAAAAATTCTACGAAGCGACGTCGAACTTTGAGCTGATGGCAATCCAATCTGAGCGATTGCGGCAGACTCCCGGACTTCCCGACGCATTCGCCACACTCGGGAAATCCCTGCCAAAAGACGACTCGTTCACAATTGCACTGTTTTCCGCAGAGGGACAATTGCTCGCGAGAGTCTCGCAAACCGACTTGACCTCCGAGGGAGAACTCGACCTCGAATTGATGTACGCGTTTCTCGAAGTCCATGCCCCCGATCTTCCCGATGCCGGGGAACTCATCGAAGCGGCGTTCGCACAGGCGAAACGGGAGGAGAAGAAAGTTTTGTTGCAGGTATCGGGTGCCTTTTGCGGTCCTTGCATTCTGCTGTCGCGGTATCTCGACAAACATCGGACTCTGATCGACAAGGACTACATCTGGGTAAAAGTGGACCGACGCTACCCGCACGGAATGGACATGATCGAGAAATACCGTTCTCAGGAAGGGGGCATCCCCTGGTTCGTCATTCTGGATCCTGACCGCAAGCCGCTGATCACGTCGAATGCCGAAGAGGGTAACATCGGCTATCCCGCGTCTACGGAAGGCCGCAAGCACTTCGAAAGGATGCTCCGCGAAACGGCGGTTCGGCTGACGTCTGAGGAGATTGACGCGTTGATCGACGATTTGGGGAAGTGAGAGACGTTTCGCAAGGCCGGCAGGATCGGCTATGCAGAGACGAGGTATAGAACTCTGGGGCCGAATTTCGTGTTCTTCAGCGGGAAATCTGGGCCTCGGACTCGATTTTTTCTGTGATTCTCTGGCTGGAACGGGTATAGTTAAAGAGCGGGGAATTCGTCTGATTTTTCCGCCTCAATTCCTTCCTTCAGCGGTCGCAGTCCTGCGACGAGCGAATTATGACTTCCCTCCCTCCCAATTCTTCGTCCGACAAACTGAAGCGGCGATTTCTTTCGCGGCGGCAGTTTCTGGATTCGAGTGCGCGGAACGCGGCGGGGATGGCGGCTGCCGGTGTGGGGGCGATGAGTTTGAGCGAGTCGGCCTCGGGTGCGTCGGTTTCTGAGACCGTTCGGCTGGGGATCGTCGGGCTACGAAACCGAGGGCTGGTCTTGGCGGAAACGTTCGATTCACTGTCCAAGGCACGCATCGAAGCAGTTTGCGATATCGATTCGCATCAGTTTGCGCCGGCCCTGGCGAAATTGAGTCAGCCGACCTCTCCCCGGGTTGAGTCTGACTTTCGACGATTGCTGGACCGGCCGGAGATCGATGCGGTCGTCGTGGCCACACCCGATCATTGGCATTTCGAGATGGCTCGGGCGGTGTTCGGGGCGGGGAAGGACTTGTATCTCGAAGTCCCGCTGACGCACACGATCGAACAATCTCAGCAGTTGCTGAAGCTGCGGAGCGAATTTCCCGAGCGGATCGTTCAGACGGGTCTCACTCAACGGAGCGCGACGCACTTCCAGACCGCGATCGAATACCTCCACTCGGGGCAGTTGGGAAAAGTGCATCTGGCGAAGACGTGGGCGACGCACCGGCGGCGTTCGATCGGACGATCCAAGGAAACACAGGTTCCCGAGGGAATCGATTATTCTGCGTGGCTCGGTCCCGTGGGAGAGCAGCCGTTCCGCACCAACCGGTTTCACCATCACTGGAGGTGGAGCTGGGACTTCGGTTCGGGCGAACTCGGCAACTGGGGCGTGCATCTGCTGGACGTCGCCTGTTGGGGACTCGGAGTCGAAATTCCTCAGCGGGTCAGCTCGGTCGGAGGAATGTTCCATTTCGACGACGACCAGGAAACGCCCGATACGCAACAGGTTCTGTACGGTTTTACGGACAAAACAATTACCTGGGAACACCGCCAGTGGACTCCTCACGCCAACGAAGGACGTTCGGCGGGAGTCGCGTTTTACGGTGAAAAGGGGACGCTGATCATCGATCGGGGCGGTTGGAAAGTCTACGGACAGAAGGACGGCGATTCGCGGGACGGCCGGGATGCGACCACCGAACACTGTCAGAATTTTCTCGCCTGCGTCGGTTCGCGACAAACACCGCACGCGGATCTGGAAACGGCGGCTCCCTCGAGCATGTTATGTCATCTGGGAAATGCCGCCCATCGAGCGAATCGCGAGATCTCTGTGGACGAGTTTCTCAGCAATCGAGACCGCGAAGTGGTGTGAGTCACGAGAGGCGTGCGTAAACATCTCGCGTTCGCTGTTCCGCTTTTTACTCTGACACATTCCGTTTTCGCAGGAGACTCGACATGTCCAATTCCCGTTCCCGCTGGTTGATTGCTGCCGTCGCGCTAGTCTGGCCGTTGTGGTGCTGTGCAGACGATGTGAAACCTGGAAGCGAGGAACTCAAACGTCTCGATCGATACGTGGGCAAGTGGGAGGGAACCGTCAAAGAGACCGACCTGACTTCGACGTCGGAGATGTCCTGGATCCTGGGGGGAACGGTACTCCAGCAGAAATATAAATACTCCGACGGAGCGACGGGACTGATTCTGCGCGGATACGACAAAGAGACCGGTCAGTATTTCTTCACCTTGATGGACTCGCGAGAAATCGTGCTGCTGCTGTCCAACGGTTCGTGGGACGCAGCGACGAAGACTTTTAAATTCGATGGTTATCGCGGATCGGAAAACGTGACTCTGAGATCGACCTTTCCGGACAACGACACGGAAAACTGGGCGTTCACGATCACGAAAACGGGTGGTGAAGTCACCGAACTTCGCGGAACCAACAAGCGTAGCAAATAAGCAGACCGCTTCGTTTCTGACGAATTCAAATCCTGCCCGCGCAGAAAAAAGGGTCGCCCGAGAGCGACCCTTTCTTCATACGTAACGAATCACAATTAGTTATTCGGCTGGGGAGGAGCCGGGGCATCACTCGGGGGAGGAGCAGGAGCATCTTCCGCGTGAATAGCCGCACCGCCAACTCCAGGAGCCGCACAAGACGACACTACGGGAGCGCAGCAAGTGGTCGGTTGCGGAGCACAGCAAGTGGCCTGCCGCGGAGCGCAGCAAGCGTTCTGTCGCGGAGCGCAACAGTCCCGCTGGGGCCGACAGCAATCCCGTTGCGGCCGACAGCATTTGACCCTGGCCGGCCGACAGCATCTTCTGGCCTTCTGGCAGCAGTTGTCGACTGCCTGGCAGCAGGAGGCGACTGGTGCACCGCATCCGTGGCCGCCTCTGAACAATAACCCGGCCTCGGCGTTACTCGAGAGCCCCGCGACGCAGGCGACTGCCAACATCGTTCCCCAAATTTTTCGACTCATTTTCATCTCCTTTTAAGCACCCACTTTAGTCCCGCTTTTCGTGAATTCCAGCAACACACTGGAAGCACATCCGATCGAAAAGCAAAGAACATGATTTCTCTGCCAATTCAGATCTTGAATAGTCCTCACGATAAACTGCGCAAAATGGGAAGTCAAATGGCTCTGAGGCGATTTTTCTGATCGAGAGGATTATGATGGCCAGCACTGTGACACTTTCCAGCCGGATTTTCGGTTCAAAACTGGTTGACTGATGAGCTTTCGAGCGAAATTTGAGTCGTAAAAAAAATCGTTTTTTTTGCCAATTTGCGCCGGATTCTGGAGCTTCAGGAAGAATATAGGCTTTGGGGGACATCCTCAGTCATAAGTTCCATCGCGTCAGGCTTGCAGGTTGAAGTCGTACCGATCAATGTTTTCCGAGCCGCTCAGCCAGTTGCCTCAACCCCGAATTTGATGGACGGAAACGACCATGAGCACGACCGAACCGCAACAGGATTCCTCAATCCTGATTTTTGGAGCCTCGGGAGACCTGACCGCCCGCAAGCTGATGCCCGCATTATTTCAGCTTTCTCGAGACCGATTTCTTTCACCGCGTTGTCCGATTGTGGGGATCGCTCGCCGGGAAAAAAGCGACGAAGAGTTCCGAAACGAAATGCACGATGCGGTCCGTCAGTTTTCCCGAGCCGATGGAATCACCGAGGAGCAATGGGAGACGTTCGCGAAACGCGTGTTCTATATCCAATGCGACATCACGTCCCGGGCCGACTTCCCGGCGTTCAAACGCCGCCTCGAACAGCTCGAATCCGCGGCGGGGGTGGAGCCGAACCGCATCGCCTACATGGCGACTTCTCCCGAGCTGTTTCTTCCGGCGATGGAAGCGATGGCACAAGTGGGGATGATGCCGCCCCGCGACGAGGCGGAACGGTTGCGAGTCGTCTTCGAGAAGCCGTTCGGAACCGATCTCGACTCTGCGCGCCGACTGACGAAGCATCTCAGCCGATTGTTGGTCGAGCAGCAGATCTACCGGATCGATCATTATCTTGGCAAAGAGACCGTTCAGAATATCCTGCTGTTTCGGTGCGGGAACGCGATTTTCGAACCGCTTCTGAATCGGAACCACGTCGATCACGTTCAGATCACGATGGCCGAAGATCAGGGGATGGAGCGCGGCCGCGGCGCGATGTACGACGAGTCGGGCGCGATGCGCGATGTGATGCAGAACCATCTGCTGCAATTGCTGTGTCTGGTTGCGATGGAACCTCCCGCACTTTTTCTGGCAAACGACATTCGCGATGAAAAACTGAAAGTCCTGCAGGCGCTTCGTCCCGGGTCGAATGGATCAATCGACGACTGGGTACTCCGCGGTCAATACCGCGAGGGAATTTCGCACGGAAAACCGGCCAAAGCCTACCGTGAAGAGGATCGCGTCGCTCCCGATTCGAAGACGGAAACGTACGTCTCGATGCACGTGGGAATCGATAACTGGCGCTGGGCCGGCGTTCCCTTTTACCTGCGAACGGGCAAACGGCTGCCGGTGCGCGTGACCGAGATCGCCGTGCAGTTCAAGCATCCTCCGCTGAATCTGTTTACGACCGTCGAGTGCGACGGTGACATGTGCGAGATGGTCGAGGCGCAGCCGAACACCCTGATTTTTCGGATTCAACCGAGGGAGTCGATCTCGCTTCGCGTGAGTACCAAACGGCCGGGGATGCAGTATCAGATCCACCCGGTCACGATGGACTTTGCCTACGAGACCTCGTTTTCCTTCGAATTACCCGAAGCTTACGAACGCCTGCTGCTGGATGTATTACGCGGAGATTCGACGCTGTTTACCCGCAGCGACGAACTCGAAGCGGCCTGGCGGTTCGTGACGCCGATCCTCGAACATTGGGAACAGTCGCCGCTCGATCCGGCGTTTTACCCCGCCGGTTCGTGGGGACCAGTCGAATCGGACCGGCTGCTCGAACGTGACAGTCGCCGCTGGCGCAAACCGAATCCGATGCACGGCTCAACGAAATAATCTCCCCCTCGACGGAGACTCAATTCATGACGCTGAAGACCGTCGAAGTTCTGGCCCTCTCGCTTCGAACCTGCGACCGATTGCTGCTGCCGCTGCTGGAAGATTTACGCGATGCTCCCCTCGCACGATCGATACCGGAGAGAGGGAATCACGCGCATTGGATCGTCGGGCATCTGATCTACAGCGAAGGCCGGATCGTTCACGAGATTGCTCAGGGAGCACCAAATCCTGCTGAGGATTTGCGAGCACAATTTCGCGGTGGTTCAATTCCCGAGGCCACAGGAGACGGCTATCCCCCTTACGAACAATTGCTCGAACGATATCGAATTGCCAGAGAGGAGACGCTCCAGATTCTGTCGTCTCTGGGCGAGCAAGAACTGACTGCGAAACCGACCGATCTTTCTGCGAAATACGATTCGTTCTTTCCTCACAAGGGGGCATGCTTTATTGTGTGCGGAATGCACGGGATGCATCATTGCGGGCAATTGGCCGATATTCGTTGTCGTCTCGGTCGCCCTCGACTGATCGCCTGAGGAAGGAACATCAAGGTGACTCGCGACGAAGAATTCATCGACTCGGTTCGAAAGTGCATGCAGCGCCGCAAGGGATTCGAAGAAAAGCGAATGTTCGGCGGGATCGGTTTTCTGCTGGACGGACTGATGTGCTGCGGGATTCACAAGGGGAGATTGATCCTGCGTCTTGGAGCGGATGCCGGAGATGAAGCGCTGACGCGTCCGCACGTCAAACCGTTCGACATCACCGGTAAACCGATGAGAGGCTGGGTGATGATTAACTCGCGATATCTCGAAAACGAACAGCAGATTCGGGACTGGGTGTCGCAGGCGGTCGAGTTTGTCCGCACGCTGCCGCCGAAGGAGTAATGTGAATACGTCAGTGAATCGGAAGAGACGATTGTTTCTCATCAAGATCAGGGAGAGTACGTTGTGAGGAAATTTTTTTGTTGGTTGGCCGGCTTGTCCGTCGCGTTCACGCTTTCCGCCTATGGGCAGGAGACGCGGAAGCCGAACATCGTTCTGATCGTCAGCGACGATCAGGGATACCACGATCTCAGTTGTCTGGGCAATCAGCAATTGAAGACCCCCAACCTCGACCGGCTGGCGGCCGAAGGAGTTCGTCTGACTAACTTTTACGTGAGTTGGCCGGCATGTACGCCTTCGCGGGGAAGTCTACTCACAGGACGCGACCCGCAGCGGAACGGGTTGTACGACATGATCCGTAATGAAGCTCCCGATTTCGGCTACAAATATCCGCCGGACGAATATCCAGTCACGATGGAACGAATTCTCGGGATGGATACCCGGGAGGTCATGATCTCACAGGTGCTTAAACAGCAAGGGTATCGCACGGCCGTGTTCGGGAAGTGGGACGGCGGTCAATTGCAGCGGTTCCTCCCATTGCAGAGGGGCTTCGACGAGTTTTATGGACTGGTCAACACAGGGATCGATTATTACACGCACGAGCGGTACGGGGTTCCTTCGATGTTTCGGAATAACGAACCGACGACCGAAGACAAAGGGACTTACGCCACGTACCTTTTCAAACGCGAAGCGTTGCGATTCATCGGGGAGAACCGCGCGCGGCCGTTCTTTTTGTATCTGCCGTTTAATGCTCCGCACGGATCGTCGAGCCTCGATCCGAAAATCCGCAGCACCGTTCAGGCTCCTGAGGAATTCAAAGCGCTCTATCCGCACCTTCAGAGTGAAGCCAAATATGTGAAAGGGATGCGTTACGGAGAGGAAGCGATGGTCGCGAATGCGGCCATGCGCAAACTCGGGTATCTGGCCGCGACGACCTGTATGGACCATTGCATCGGCGAGATTCTGGATTCGCTCGAAAATTACGGTCTGCGGGACGATACGCTGGTGATCTTTTTTTCCGACAACGGCGGAAGCGGGGGAGCGGACAACTCTCCACTCCGAGGGCGCAAGGGAATGCTGTTCGAGGGAGGGATCCGCGTTCCCATGATTGCGAGATTTCCGGGAAGAATTCCCCCCGCGCGCGTTTCGCACGAGTTTTTGACGTCGCTGGAATTGTTTCCGACGCTGACGAGTCTGGTGGGAGGTAAGCTTCCGGAAGGGATCGTGTACGACGGATTCGACATGCTGCCCGTTTTGTCCGGCAGCGAATCATCGCAGCGTTCGACCATGTTCTGGCAGCGTCGCGGAGACGCGGCCGCGCGGGTTGGAAACTGGAAATGGGTTGATTCGGCGCGGGGCACGGGGCTGTTCGATCTTTCTCAGGACGTCGGCGAACAGAGGGATCTCTCCAATTCGCACCCCGAGAAGCTGCATGAATTAAAGCGGGCATTCGACGACTGGAAATCGCAAATGGAGGCCGCCGAACCGCGCGGCCCGTTCCGGGATTTCTGAGCCGGAGATCCAAACTCCCGCTTGGTACGAATCTCATAAAATGTGGAGCAGAAAGCCCAATATCTTGACAAAAGTGCGGTTGCGTGATATTTTTGATTGGTCAAAATATTTTATTTCCACAATCCAAGATGGCATCCGATGAGTCGTAACTTCTTTTCTCTCTGCATTTTACTCAGTCATTCTCTGATCGGATGTCAACCTCCTGAAGGAACGTCCGGTCCGGATGGAGTTCGCACCTATCCGTACAAGATCGTTGCCTCATGCGGGATGGTCGCCGATATCGTACGCCAGGTTGCGGGAGATCATGCCGAAGTGATTTCGTTGATGAAAGAAGGTGTCGATCCGCATCTTTACAAGCCGACTCGCGATGACACGAACACTCTGATGGATGCCCAGATCGTGTTCCCGGTCGGTTTGATGCTCGAGGGGCGCATGTCGGACGCCTTCCTGAAAGTCGCGAATGCAGGGATTCCGGTTCATCCCGTGGCCGAAGGAATTGAGGAATCGTTTCTCCGTGAGCCGGAGGAGTTCGAGGGGCATTACGATCCTCACGTCTGGATGGATGTTTCCGCCTGGTCGCAGTGTGTGGAATTCGTCGCTGAGAAATTGGCCGAGTTCGATCCTGCTCACGCGGAGGACTACCGAGCGAACGCGAAAGCGTATCGAACGGAACTTGAAAAGCTGGATGCGTATGCCAAAGAGGCCATCGCCACGATCCCCGAAGAGCAACGGGTGCTGATCACCGCACACGACGCGTTCGGATATTATGCCCGCGCGTACAATATCCCCGTGAATGCGTTGCAGGGGATTTCGACCG
>DATKCB010000241.1:0-7673 GCA_035513495.1 Planctomycetaceae bacterium
ACAGGGCGTCGGCAGCACGCTGATCACGGAAGTCTGCCGGCGGCTCAAAAACGAACTGATCGTCGGTGCCGAAGCGCATACCGGCGATCGCGACGAAGCGGCGATCAAACTCCTGGAAAACGCAGGTTTTTACCGCGTCGATACGGGGATCGTCTACGAAAAGAAGCTCGAAGCGAAAACGCCGCTGGAAAACCGGGAGCAGAGTGGAGCCGAAGTCAATGAATCGAGTGAAACCTCCACCGTCGAATTCCGTCAGACCTGAGCTTTGTCAGAAAACCTCGAATGGAAATTCCGTCCGCGTCCTTGCGCCTCTGGTGCGCCGGGCAGTTCTTTCAAGGACTGGCCGAGTTGCGTGAGCGGCAAGATGTCACACCATCCGCTTCCGAATCCAGTTCGACTCTCTTCCGGGCTGGCATTCGCATCGTACCACTCCGCGCAACGTCACCCAAGCACGTTTCTCCTTCGCAGTTCGCAACTTCCGCCGATCCACCCCCGCCGTTGCGCAACGAACCCGCTTAATGTAAAGAGGAATGTCAAATGTCAAAATCCCAATGTCAAAACGAAAGCGAAAAGCGGAGGGGAAGGTAATGTTCAATTTCAAAGGTTCAATGTTCAAAGAGAAACTTCAGCCGCTACCTCCTACATCCTACTTCCTAACAACTAAATCCTCGCGGCCCCGCCGCGCAACATCGAACCATGAAACAACCCAAATTCCAGAATATTTCCCGAACTACTTTATTTCCGTCCAAATCTCTCGGGTTTCGCTCGAACTTGTGAACTTGTGAAGTTTTGTTCTTTCAAAAAACCCATCTTTGAAACTTATTGGACTTACGTCGAAAATCGGAACAGAGTTGTTCTGAGTTGTGAAACAGACAGGAGGTGCACGATGTCGTTTTTTTCCGGCAATCAACCAAGTCCGCCATTCGGTCCGCGCAACAGGAATTGCACCGTACGATTGAAATCTGTGTTCCACATGTGACCTGATCCTGCATCCGGTGCAAAGTGCGACGTGGGCCACGGTTGCGCCGGCAGACGAGAAAACCCTCGACTCGGATCACGGTCCTCGCTTATGATATGATCTTGCGTTGATGGGTCCGCATGTCGACTCATTGCTCGAAACAAATTGAAAGACTCCTGATGAGTGGAAACGTCCTTCACCAATCCCGCAGGTCATTTCTGGTCGCTTCGACGACCGGGCTTGCCGGAGCCGCATTCGCACCGGGGTTGCGTGCGGAACCGACCGAAAACCGAGCGCCATCGTCCGGGAAAGCTCAGTCGACGATTCTGTTTTTCCTGTGCGGGGGCGCCTCGCATATCGATACCTGGGACATGAAGCTCAAAGCGCCTGTCGAGTATCGCGGACCGTTTCAGCCGATCGCGACATCGGCACCTGGGGTCACGCTGTGCGAGCATCTTCCGCTGCTCGCGCAGCAGGCGCATCATCTGGCACTGCTCAACTCGGTGGGAGCAACCGTCAATACGAACGATCATCACGCAGGCTACTATTACAATCTGACCGGTCACGTTCCCGATCTGAGTTTTCGCACGCTCGGCAACAACCGGACGCCGTTCCCGGACGATTGGCCGTTCATGGGGAGCGTCGTGGCGGCCAAGCGCGCACTGCACGATTATCTGCCCAACGCGCTGACGCTGCCGCACATGCCCAGTCAAAAACCCTATACGCGACCGGGACAGTTCGCCGCTCGGTTGGGGGTCGAACACGATCCGATGTATCTGGAGGGGAGCCACGACAAACCGCTCAGCTTTCAGGCCCCGTCGCTGGTGCTGGAAGGAGAGATCACTCCCGAGCGGCTCTCCGACCGGCGGACGTTACTCTCGGCGATCGACACCGCGCGGCGCGACTTCGATCGCGCGGCTGTCTCCCGCGTCTGGTCTCAACAGCAGCAGCGCGCGTTCTCGTTGCTCTCTTCCGCCAAAACCACCGAAGCCTTCGACGTTGCTTCCGAACCGCAAGAGATCCGCGCACGCTACGGAGAAACCGTCAACGGCATGAGCCTGCTCCTGGCGCGGCGGTTGGTCGAGGCGGGGGTTCCGTTCATCACGGTGTTCTGGATGGGAGCGGGGATCGGCTCGGCGACGGCCAAGAAATGCAAGAGCGCGGGGAGCTGGGATACGCACGGCAACAACTTCAACTGTCTGAAAGAGGATCTGCTCCCCGAGTTCGACCGGGGGTATTCGGCGCTGCTCGGCGATCTTTCGGAGCGGGGACTGCTCGATTCGACGCTGGTCATGATCACCAGCGAGATGGGGCGCACTCCCAAGATCGGCGATCCCCGTTCGGGTGGAGTCTCGGGTGCGGGACGCGACCATTGGACTCACTGCCTGACCGATGTGCTGGCCGGGGGAGGAATCCGCGGAGGTCAAACCTACGGGGCGAGCGACCGTCTCGGCGAATATCCCGCCGACAAACCGCTCACCCCCGCCGACGTCAGCAAGACGGTCTATCACGCGATGGGCATTCACGACCTCGAAGCGATCGACCCTCAAGGCCGACCGTACAATCTGCTGGCGGAAGGGGAACCGATCGTGTCGCTGTTTTGAGGAATCAACTGTGACACACGAACGGAAGGAATTGACCCGGCGTTTTTGTTGATTTGACGAACTGGCTCAACTACAAGTGCTTAAATTCCTTCCACTCTTCACATTGAAATTCTTCCACTCTTCCCTTCCGGGAGCAGCGACGAAACAGGCGGACCCGGCATGAGCGATCTGAGCGTTCGGCAGTTGAGTAAGGATTTTTCGACGGCGGCGGGAACGCTCTCGATTCTCAAGAGCAGCGATCTTGAATTGAACCGGGGTGAATCGGTGGCGATCACCGGGCCGTCGGGGAGCGGAAAGAGTACGCTGCTCTACATTCTCGGTCTGCTCGACGTTCCCACTTCGGGAGAATACGAACTGCTCGGCGAGAAGGTGTCCGGTCTCTCCGCCGATCGGCTGGCCGACGTACGCAATCAAAAAATCGGGTTCATCTTTCAGGACCATCATCTGTTACCGCAGTGCACGGTTCTGGAAAACGTTCTGATTCCCACGATTCCGGGCCGCGAAAACGCCGCTGAGACCAAACGGCGTGCTGAAGAACTTTTGAAAAAGGTCGGGTTGTCCGAGCGAATCGACCATCGCCCCGGCAAACTATCGGGGGGCGAACGGCAGCGGGTCGCCGTCTGTCGTGCGCTCATCAACAACCCCGTGCTGCTCCTGGCCGACGAACCGACGGGGAGTCTCGATCCCAGAACCGCCGAGTCGGTCGGAGTCCTGTTGCTCGAACTCGCCGCCGATCAGGAGACGATGCTGGTCTGTGTGACGCACAGCCTCGAATTATCTAACAAGTTTCCCCGTCGCCTCGATCTGCAAGACGGCAAGCTCGTCGAAGTGTAAGCTGCTGAAAGGACGACTCAAACATGACCTCGTTTCGGCTCGTTCTGAACAGTCTGGTGTTTCACTGGCGGACTCATCTGGCGGTATTGCTGGGAGTGATCGCCGGCACGGCCGTGATTGGCGGAGCGCTGATTGTCGGGGACTCCGTCCGCGAGAGTCTCAAGACGATCAGCCTCAAACGCCTCGGCGGTGTCGATTTCGCGGTACAGAGTCCGCGGTTTTTTCGCGAAAGCCTGGCTTCGGAAATTTCAGACGCTCCCGAGTTTCAGAAATCGTTTTCGTCGCTCGCACCCGCGCTGTCGATGACCGCCGGTTTGCAGCGGAGCGCCGACGAACAGATTCACCGTGCAAATCGGGTCGGTTTCTGGGGTGTGGACGAACGATTCTGGCCGATGATCGCTCCCGATTCCGCCCCCGCCCCCCAGGACCGGGACATCGTACTTGGATCGGAAACCGCCAAAGCGCTGGAAGCGAAGGTCGGCGATCAGATTTCCGTCTGGGTCGAATTGCCGACCTCGATCCCGCGCGACTCGCTGCTGGGAGACCGGGAGAAGACTTCGCAGGAATTGTCGTACACGGTCTCGGCGATTCTCGACCAGCAAACGACCGCCAGCCGGTTTCGGCTGAATCCCTCTCAACAGATGACGCTCAACGCGTACGTCTCGCTCGAAGAATTACAGTATTCGCTCGAACTGGGGGCGGTCCGTTCGCGAACGGGTGGTGATGAAAAACCGGCTCGCGTGAACGCGCTGTTCGCTTCCGCCGGTCCCGCGGCGGAAACAGACGCAGCACTCGGTCAGGGCGAAGAACTTTCAAAACTGATCCAGTCGAAGCTCACGCTGGACGACCTGAGTCTGCGGTTGCGACCGCTCGAAGACAAAGGATACGTCGCGCTCGAAAGCGAGCAGATGATTCTCGATCCGACTGTCGAATCTGCCGGACGTGTGGCTGCCGAAAAAATGAACTCGGAGATCTCTCCGGTGCTGGTCTATCTCGCCAACGAACTAGCGAACGCCGGCGATCTCGAGAAGCTCAGCATGTATTCGGTACTGGCGGGCGTCGATCGCAACTCGCTTAACGAGAAGCCGTTCGGACCGGTGACGATGATCGAAGGAGAGTGGCCCGAGCAGATGACGGCCGACGAGATCGTCCTCAACGATTGGGTCGCCGCAGATCTGCAAGTGCATTCGGGTGACAAGATCCGCGTCAAGTGGCACGTGGTCGGTTCGCACGGAGAACTTCCCGAAATCGATCAATTCTTTACTGTCAAAGGGATCGTCAAATTTGAAGGAACGCCGGTTGACGATCAGGGTTTCACGCCCTCTCTGCCGGGCGTGACCGACGTCGAAACGTTCTCCGAATGGAAGAAACCGTTCGAGATGGACGAGGATCGCATTACCGATCGCGACCACGAGTATTGGTCCCTGTTTCGGGCGACTCCCAAGGGATTCCTCTCGCTCGAGGCGGCGGAAGAATTGTGGAAGAGCCGGTACGGAAATCTCACCTCCATTCGATTCGCTCCTCCCGAAGAAACCTCGCTTGCAGATTTTACCGATTCGCTCCGCTCGGCGATTCCCGCGTCGATCGAACCGCGCGAAGCGGGACTGGCCGTATTGCCTGTCAAATTTCAGGGACTTCAAGCGGCGCAAGGCACGACCGATTTCAGCGGACTGTTTATCGGATTCAGTTTCTTTCTGATTCTGTCGGCGATGATTCTGATCGGGCTGCTGTTTCGTCTGGGGATCGAACGGCGCGTCTCTTCGATCGGATTGTTGAACGCGGTTGGTCTGCACGAGAATCAGGTCCGCCGGCTGATGGGGAGTGAAGCCCTGATCGTCGTGATCGTGGGAAGTCTTATGGGAGCCGTCGCATCGGTCGAGTATGCCCGGCTGATGATTTACGGATTGACGACATGGTGGGTCGGCGCGATCGGGACCAGCGAACTCGAACTGTTCGTCTCACCGGTCAGCCTCGTGACGGGTTGTCTGATCGCGGTGTTCGTCGCAGCGGTAGCGGTCTGGTGGTCGCTGCGACGGTTCAAAGGACATTCGGTCCGCGCGCTGCTGGCGGGCAACCTTGAAGAAGACTCAAGAGTTTCCGATTCGAGCGGACGTCCGAAAAAAATCGCGATCATTTCCGCGGGCATGGGCGCGGTGTTGCTGATTCTTGTGGGGGCAGGACTGATCCCCGACAACGAAGCGTTCGCGGGGCTGTCGTGGAAAGTCGTCATGTTTTTTGTCGTGGGGATGCTCTGTCTGACGGCGTTTCTCAATGGACTCTCAGTCTGGATCGCCCGCGACCGACTGTCGGCCGTGCAGGGACATGGGTCTACCGCGCTCGGACATCTGGCAGTCCGCAACGCCGCCCGCAATCGATCCCGCAGTGTGTTTACCGTGGGACTGATCAGCTCGGCCACGTTCGTGATTGTCGCCGTCGCGGCGGGGCATCGGAATGCCGCCGTCGAAACTCCGGACTTCAATTCCGGCAATGGAGGTTTCCGCCTGATTGCCGAGTCGAGCCAGCCGATTCTGTTCGATTTGAACTCCGAGGAAGGACGCCGGAAACTGCAACTCGATCAGACGACTGACTCCGAGGCATCGGCGCTCTGGCAGAAAACCGAGATCGTTTCATTTCGGTACAAACCGGGAGACGATGCGAGTTGTCTGAACCTTTATCAGACAAAGCTCCCCACCGTCCTCGGGGCCACCGAACGGATGATCGAGCGGGGGGGGTTCAAGTTCGTCGGTACGTCGTCGGACAATCCCTGGGCCGGATTGAACGAACAACTCCCCGAACAGGACGGCTTGCCGGTCTATCCTGTGTTCGGCGACATGAACACGCTGCAATACTCGCTGCACAAGGGAGTCGGTGATCGAATTCCCGTTCCCAACGAAGAAACGCCCGAAGCGTGGCTGGAGATCGCCGGGATGTTCGACGGTTCGATCTTTCAAGGAGTCCTCGTCGCGTCGGAGGAAAACTTTTTCAGGATGTTTCCCGAACAACAGGGGTTCTCCTGGTTTCTGATCGGCACTAACGAACCGCCACCGGCGGGTCTTTCCAGAGCAGATGCCGACAAGCTGTCAGGAATGCTCGAAACCGGACTCGATGCGTACGGTTTCGACGTCGATCGAGTTGCCGATCGGCTGTACGCTTTTCTGCAGGTGCAGAATACCTACCTCACAACGTTTCAAACGCTGGGAGGACTGGGGCTGCTGCTCGGAACGATCGGGCTTGGAACGGTCATGTTGCGCAACGTCATCGAACGCCGGTCGGAACTCTCTCTGTTGCGTGCTGTCGGATTTCGAAACCGTTCGGTCGGTTCGCTGGTCGTCTGGGAGAATCTGTTTCTGCTCTGCTGGGGACTTGTCTCAGGAACGGTATCGGCGCTGCTCGCGATGACTCCGCACCTCGTCAGCACGGGGGCCGACGTTCCCTGGAGTTCGGGATTACTGCTCTTGGCGGGTGTGTTCGCAACAGGGATGCTGTCGGTCGTGTTCGCCGTCCGGCAGGCGGTTCACACACCCGTCCTGTCAACGCTACGAGGCGAGTGAAGCGTAGCGTAGGAATCCAATCCTGCGATGTAACACTCGCGATGGACGAACGCGGTTTTGTGCGGACAGATTTGGAAATCTATGATACGACTACTCTTTCGTCAGAACCTCGTCGAGGTTCAGGATCAGGTTCATCAGGCTCGCGTAGACGGCGATTTCCGTTCGATCGATCCCCTCGGCGATCGGCGACTCTCCGACCGACAGAAGTTGATCGGCCGCGTCCGGATTCTCCGCGAGATTCTTCCGTATTTTCGTCAGCGTTTTTTCCAGCGTCGCGCGTTCGCCTTCACCTGGAGTGCGTGCGGTTGCGACCCGGAAAGCGTGAACAATTCGCTCGGAGTCAGTCTCGCCGCCATTTTTCAGGATCCGCTCGGCCATCTTCCGCGCCGCTTCGACGAACGCGATGTCGTTCATGAGCGTCAGTGCGTGAAGCGGCGTGTTTGTGCGGGCCTGCTTGACGGTGCAGACCTGCCGGGCGGGAACGTCGAACAGCATCGTCGGTCCGACCGAGCGACGCCAGAAGATGTACAGACTGCGGCGGTACAACGCGTCTCCATGATCCTGCTCGTACTTGATTTTCCCCAGCGTCAGGTCAAGCCAGACACCGGCGGGTTGATACGGTTTGACCGGCTCGCCTCCGATCTGCTCGACCAGCAGACCCGACAGGAACAGCGCCTGATCGCGAATCTGCTGGGCGGACAGACGAAAGCGAGGTCCTCGCGAGAG
>DATKCB010000242.1:0-3185 GCA_035513495.1 Planctomycetaceae bacterium
CATCGAGCCCTCGCGGGAGATCGTCACGATCAACCGGCCGCCTGTTTCATTTTGTTCGTCTTCCCCCTCAATTGCTGCCGGCAGATCGATCTTCTCGCGAGCTTCACTCTTGACGAAGTGGCTGGCCGCGAGAAAGAAAATAATCAGCAGGAAGATCACGTCGATCAGTGACGTGATATCCACGCTAACTCCCTGTTTTCTCGGGCGTGTCGGAACGCGCATCAGCGGGGCCCTTTTTCCTGAACGATGGGGGGGACGCCTCCGGAACCTGGCTTGCCCCGGCGCATTCCGATGATCGATTTCCTGTAATCGGCGAACACGTGCTCGGCCAGCAGCGCGGTTTCAGCGACGAGACCATCGACCCGATTGCGAAAGATCGCGAACATCGCTACGGCAGGAACCGCGACACCCAATCCCATCAGCGTGGTCACGAGCGCTTTGTAAATCCCCGGGGCGAGTTCCGAAACCTGCGGATTGGCTTTCGACTCAAATTCGAGAAAAGCCAGAATCATCCCCCACACCGTTCCCAACAGTCCCAGCATCGGAGCGATCGATCCGATGACCGACAGATATTCGATTTTACGCAACAACCGCGACGACTGCTCGACGCTCGCGTCTTCCATCGATTTCTCGATGTCCGAGTATTCGAGACCGACTTCGGACAATCCCGCCTGCAGAATCTCGCCCAGCAGACTCGGATTCTGCCGGCACAGATCTTCCGCTTGTTTGAACTGTTTCTGCGCGATCAAGGCATGCACCTGTTGCGCCAGGTTTGGCGGCATCAAAGCGTTTTTGCGGATGGAGATCAGATGCTCGATGATCAAGGCAATCAGAACCACACTGAGAGCCGCGATCACCATTCCGATATAACCGCCCGCCATCGCCAGCTCCCGCAGATCGACGGTTGGGCCAGTGGTTGATTCCTTATCCTGAGCAAACAGAACCACCGGCTGCGCTAAGACAGCGTAAACCGCGCAGAGCGCCCAGATCGGTCGTCTGTAGCCGAACTCTTCCCTGAGAGAGTGATTCTTCACGAGCAACATCCTTCCCTGATCGAATCGAGAGGACCGTAGGGAGCGCAGCCCGCAGACTGCTCACATCCCGATAAAACGACCTCTTCGTAGTGCGATAATCTAGCATTCTGCCCGAACTTTGCCCACCCGGGTTTCCCAGAGGGAGCGTTTTCCCCAGTTTATAGAGATTCGCAGGTCAGCCTCCATCACCGCCACATTTCGCGAATTGGCAAGACCTAATAAACGTACAAAAACTCGTTCGAATTCATCAGCACGAGACACAGGTCGGCCCAGGCCCGGATTTCCGGTGAGGCGTCGGCTGCTTGAAAATCGGGAACGTACTGCTGATACACGTCCAGTTGTTCTTTCCACTGAAACGTGATCCCCGTCATTTCTTCGACCATCTCTCTGATGATGAACGGAGGAAACTCCTGCCGCGCGGCAGGCTGAGTCTGGTAGTGAGCGGTCAGTTGCCGGACGTGTACCAGACAAGCTGCGAGTTCTTCCTCCGCGGGTTGCCTGCCGTATGCGAGTTCAAACGCCCTCCGTCCCCGTTGCTCAGGACGGTCGGCTTCGTCGCTGATTCTGCTCGCCATCGCCAGAGCGCGATCGTAACTATTTTGGGCATTGAACAGCCCGAACACCTGTGGCGTGACCGTCGAAGAGTCCCGCCGCTCGCACGAATTGTCGGCATTCGGTTGATCGAACACTTCCAGCATCGGATCCCGCAGCGTTCGCACTTTGAGCGCGTAGATTGTGCGGCGATTGCGCTCTGCCGGAGTTTGTGAGGGCTGATACGCCGGCGCGACCGAACCCATCACGTGTCGGGGCTGAAAAGCCACTTCTCGGTTGATCGCCGGGCGGATTGGAACGCCGAACATTTCGGGATTCAACTCTCCCGAGAGGGCGAGCATGCTGTCGCGAATCTCTTCGGCGGAGAGTCGTCGCGGAGGAAACCACGACAGGAGTTTGTTCGCAGGATCGACTTTCGCCGAGAGTTCGGGATCGGCCGGTAGGCCGCTTTGCTGATACGTTTCCGACAGCATGATCTGGCGGTGCGTGCGCTTGAGCGTCCAGCCGTGTTCGAGGAAGTCGATGGCCAGCCAATCGAGCAATTCAGGATGCGTCGGCTTCTTCCCCGTTTTTCCGAAGTTGTTCGGATTCTCTGCGATCCCGGTTCCGAAATGCCATTGCCAGATCCGATTCACGATCACGCGCGCGGTCAACGGATTTTCGGGGGAAGCAATCCAGCGGGCCAGCGCGAGCCGGCGTCCGTGCAGATCATTCGGAATCGAATTCCATTCCGTTTTCTGTGCGAAGTCGTTGGAATCGGGGAGTGCCGAAAGAACTCCCGGAGTCACGATGTCACCCGGTGTTTCCAACGCACCCGCTTTGAGCAAAGCCACCTGTTGAACTTCACCGGTCCGCTGTTTCGGTGCGGGCAGCGGATGCCGGGCGTTGTTCGAGCGATACTTCAAATCGATCGGACCGTTGTAAACGCTGAACGCGAGTGGGTCGTAACGGTACTGTTGCCGCTCGCGAATCGAAGTCTGCTTGTTGATTACCTTCGTGACCCCTTTCATCGCATCCTCGATCTCGCGCTCGGTGGCGTTCTCGTGGATGTGCAGCTCGATGCCAGGGTCTTCAATCAGCTTGAGAATTCTCGCTTTCTGCTCCTCGAGGCCAGCCGTCGGTTCCCAATCCTCAAACGGAGCATCGCGCTCGGCGAACTGAACAGGCGCAAAAACCGCCTGCATCCGGTAATAATCGAGCGTCGGCATCGGATCGAATTTATGGTCGTGGCACTGGCAGCAGCGGAGCGTCGTCCCCAAAAAAGTTTCGCCCACGCTGTTGACCACATCGTCCAGAAACTGCTGACGCGTCAGCGCCATCACACTCATGCCGGTGTGTTCCCACGGACCCATCCGCAAATATCCCGCCGCCACCAGCAGTTCCGAGGGGGAACTGTGCTCGAACGGAGTCAGATCGAACGCCTTCGAGGCCACCCCGATTTGACGGTCTCGTGCTTCGAGGATTTCATCTCCCGCAAGCTGTTCGTAAATGAACTGGTCGAACGGCTTGTCGCGGTTGAAACTCCGGATCACGTAATCCCGGTATCGCCACGCGTTGGGACGTTCGAAATCGTTCGAGAATCCGGCCGTATCGGCATAC
>DATKCB010000243.1:0-3245 GCA_035513495.1 Planctomycetaceae bacterium
GATCATGATCGATCCCAATACTCTGAAAAAATCGAAAGACTTCGGAACCTCCGGAATCAATTTCTGCATGGCCCGCCGCTCGGAAACGTCGGAACTGTTCGTCGGAAACAGCGACTTCAAGGTCTACGCCGTCGACGCCACGGCGGAAAAGCCCCAGTTCTCTCCACTGGCTGAATCAGCACATGACAGTTACGTCACCGGAGCGGCTCTCGCGCAGAATATCTTGATCACGGGCAGTTACGACAAACAGCTCATCTGGTGGAACACCGAAGACCGTTCGATCGTGCGGAAAGTTTCCGCGCACGAGCTCTGGATCCGCAATCTGGCCGTCAGCCCCGATGGATCGTTCGCGGTCAGCGTCGCGGACGACATGCACGCGCACGTGTGGTCGGTTACCGACGGACAGAAGATCCGCACGCTCGACGATCACAAACCGATGACACCCCACAATTATCCTTCGATGCTGTATGCCGTCACGATCTCGACCGATGGAAATTTGATCGCGACCGGCGACAAGGTCGGACACGTCGCGATCTGGGAATCCGCCACCGGCAACAAGATCGGCGAAGTCGAAGCTCCCGTCATGTACACGTGGGATCCCAAACAGCGCCGGCATTCGATCGGCGGAATCCGCTCGCTCGCGTTCAGCCACGATTCGAAACTGCTGGCGGTCGGCGGCATCGGCACGATCGGCAACATCGATCATCTCGGCGGTCCGCATCGCATCGAAGTGTTCGACTGGCAGACGAAAGAGCGCAAGCACGAAATCTCGAACGACAAATTCAATGGTCTGGTCGAACAACTGGAGTTTTCTCCCGACGGGAACTGGCTGTTTGCGACCGGCGGCGACAACGGAGGCTTCGTCGCGTTCTACGACATGACATCAGGCAAGGTAATCAAAGCCGAAGCGGCCCCGATGCACGTTCACGCCGCGGGATTCAGCGAAGATTTTCGGACGCTCTACACCGTCGGTCACGGAAAAATCGCGCTCTGGGAGTTAGCCGAACTCGCTCCCGAACCTGCTCCGCTCCAAGCGCCGAAACCGGCTGTGGGCTAAAGTAGGATGGGAACATTTTCCCGTCCGTATTCGTGTGCCACTCAATTTGGAAGTCGTCCCGCTTTGTTCGCGACTTGCGGGTGTGGCAGTCATCGATTTTTCGACAGGATAATGTTCCCGTCATACGTTGTACTCACAATCCTTTCGCGCCGACGAGTTCGGCTGGCCGTTAAACGATGCAGGGGTTATTCTGGAATGAGCCGATCACCTGTCAACAGGATCCGCGCTCATGGAATTCGCTGCCGCTGAAGAACCACAAAAATCTGCTCCCAGCGATCCGACCGTGCGCAGGATGATCCCCGATATCAATCTTCCCTTTCGCATCGGCCTGTTTGCCGTACTCGTGCTGCTGATCGCGATCAGTCCCGGTCCGTGGACGAGAAAATTCTGGGGCGTGCTCCTGTTCGCTTTTCTGACGGGTTCGTTTCGCAAGTCGTTCATCGAATTCGAAGTCCTGTACGTCCAACTGACGGTCTGTTTTATTCCTTTGAAACAGAAGCGGTACAAGCTCAAACGGTTCAAGCGGATCGAAATCAAACTCGAAGAACAGGCGGGCTGGTGGACGTTCTTTCTGTTCGGCCCGATTCAATGGGTCTGGAACCGGTTTCTGGATTTCGCAATCCCCTGGTTCGGCGGAACGTATCAGCTCTGGCTCGCCTCCGGCAAGAAACAGGTTCTGGTCTGGCAGGGCTGCTCGGACGAAGACTACGAACACAACCTCGAACAGCTCCAAACGGCCACCGGACTGGAAGCCGTTCGAAAATGATTCAAGCATGGCCTGCGATTTGGAGCGCGGACCGGAATTTTCAGGGAACTATTGAGAGAGTTACGCATCTCAGAACCATCACGATCCTCAACCATCAAGGAGAACACAATGCTCCCGAACAAGCTACTCAGCCTCGTCTGCCTGACAGTTTTCACGTCGCAATTGACCGCACAGGACGACAAACTTCCCCCCTTCAAACAAATCGAAGATGTGACGGCGAACCCGAACGTGTTCGAAGTTTCGAACCAAACAAAACCGCTGGTGCTGAAGTCTCACGCGCAGGCCAAAAAATATTTTTCCGCAGAAAGTCTGACGAAACTTCTTAAGGAAGTCGATTTCGACAAACAGATCCTGCTGGTGTTTGCGTGGAAGGGATCGGGGCAGGACCGCCTGGAGGTCACCGTCGTCGAGTCGTCCCCCGAACAGCTCGTGTTCGTCTACAAACCGGGGAAGACCAGGGATTTGCGACCACACACTTATGTTTACGCAGTCCGCTCGAATGTGAAATGGGAAGAGAAGCAGCCTCCCGCGACCGCGACCAAGAAGCCCGGCGAGTTCGTCAAAGTCTCCGTCAACGGCAAACTGAAAACCGGGATCTTCGCGATCGGCGGAGAAACGACCGGCTCGACCATCACGGCCGACGGCATTACCTGGGAACTCGACTTCGGATCGAACAATACGCTTCTCGAACAGGCTCAGAAATGGAACGGCAAACAGGTCCTCGTCAAAGGCCGCCTGCACCGCAAACCGGGCGTCGAAGTCCGGGAACGCTGGATCGTGAACGTCAATTCGCTCGTCGAAGCGGAATAAGGAATGGAATCCGAGCAATCTGAATCTGTTGTTGCACAAAAACGCCGAGCGCTGTGGCCGTGGGTGGTGAGTGCGTTTGTCGCGATTGTGTTCGCGGTCGGGTTGTCGTTCTGGTGGCCGATGCACCGTGCGGGACAGGTGATTGCGTTGCTAAGAGAGAATGACTCATTCTTTAAAGCAAACTACCATCACCCACAGTGGATGAACTTTGTACTGGATGAGCACACATTTCATCCGTGGTTTGATGAGATGGAAGAGATCCTCGAATTGGAGGTTGTGGCGACGGAGAGTCTACTCGATGATTTGCTCCAGTTTCGCAATCTGAAATACCTCTCGATCCGTATCGATCGAACGCCTTTGGAGAAAATTCGTCAGTTCGAATCCCTGGAAGAAATCTACCTGCAAGGAGCGTTCTCACTCTGGCGCGATGGCTTTGGCTACGAGCGGGAACTCGAACGACACGATATCAGACACACCAGGTTCAGTCGCCATGACTGGAAAAATCTGATCACAAATCTGGACGTCAAACAGGTGATGATTGTTGATTTCCACGTGGAAGGAACGAGAGTTGAAAACTTGCAGATCAAGACATTAGTTTTACATCGTTGTGAG